>JAVBOP010000163.1:0-3067 GCA_031550405.1 Kapaibacterium sp. (SeqCode) | reverse complement strand
CCCCGGTGTTGGCACAATCATAGATGCTGCTTGCTGGGGCGCAGTCATTGGCGGTGCGGGCTATACGGCAAGCGTTGCTTTCAGCAATGGCGGCTTTAACAACTGGAATACTGGCGATTTCTGGAAATCGGTGGGCATAGGTGCAATTTCAGGCGCAGTAACAGGCGGCATTGGCAGCATGTTCGGACCAGTTGGCAGCGGTGGAATCGGGATGGAGGTTGCGCGAGCCTACGCACATGGTTTTGCAAATGGCACAATAGCTCATTTTTCTGGCGGCAATTTCTGGTCTGGTTTTGCGGCGGGCGGCTTAAGTTCTGTTGCCGGCTCTGCATTTATGATGTATGGCGGCAGTTTCGCAAACAGCACAGCTGGCACTTATGCTTTTTCGACTGTCGCAGGTGGTGCAGGTTCTGCATTAACTGGCGGCAATTTCTGGGAAGGTGCTGCTATTGGTGTGATGAATGCAGGGTTGAATCATTTGCAACAGGGTATTAATAGTTATCTTGAATTAATATTTAATGGTGATAGATTGTCCGTTTTTGATACTAAAAAAAATAAAACTATATATTCTACCGAAGCTACTTCTGGTACAGGAGAACATATGAATAATCCTGCTTCGCAGTATTTAGAATATTTAGGTCCTATTCCTGAAGGAGATTACAGTTATAAAAATGGTAATTGGACAGCGATATCTAAACTGAAACAAATAGCTTACAGTATAGCAGGTTTTTTAGGAATATCAGGAGGAGGTGACTGGGGAAATTATAGAGTTCCTTTAGATGTGATTAAAAATAATTCATCAAGAACAGGATTTTTCCTCCATGGTGGAGTTTTTAAAGGCTCAGCGGGCCGTATAGATGTTGGAGCAAATATTAATAAAATTTATCGCTTAACTAGAATGCAAAGGAATACAAATGTTTACATTAGATATTAAAGAAATCAAACTAAAAATAAGAATCGTTGCTTTTCAATTTTTTTGCAGCATTGTTATGTTTTGCATTAATAGATACTTAATTGGTAGATACATGATGCAATATGAAGATATTATAATTATTTCTTCTATGCTGATGTTTGTAGTAGAATGTGTAATTATTTGTAATTATATCATCACTTCTAAAAAAATAGTTTTAACTTCTATTTTTTCAGCAATTACTTGGTCAATTATATCTGAATTAAGTGCTTATGCTCAATATATATTAGGACTTAGCTCGAGATATGGAGATGTTCCTCTTTTTATAACATTTACTGCTGGTGTATTAATATCTATATTGTTATTTTCATGTATTTTATTCATCATTTATCGCATTGCTAAGAAAAAATGGACACCAATAATATCGACTGAAAGCAATATTTATAAAAAAATAGAGCTTCTTTTTATGATATCTATTATACCTTTAATAGGCTTTATTTGCTATTGTTCTTATGTAAATAACTCACCAGAAAAAGTGCTAAAAAAACAGTTTAATATTAGTTTGGATGATTTTGATTATACCGTTGAGTTTAAAACTCATAATGAAACAGGTATTCCTGTTAATGATACTTATTTTTATTTTAAATTAAATAACTTAACGCAGAAAAATATAGATTACCTTTTATCAAAGGAATTTAAACAATTGCCTTTACCTGATTCAGTGCAAGTAATTATTAATGATATAAGAGTGCCAATTTCAATTTCTAAATCTGACAATGATTACTACAAATATAGCACTTTTCAACCTAATTGTGGTTATTACCTATACGATAGTCGTTCTTGTTGCGGACTTTATAACAAATTTTTCATCATTAATACTAAAAAAAATATAGCTATACTGTATTATCAAATCATGTAATAATGAAAAAAATAAAAATTATATTGCCAATAACCATTATTATATTTATCATATCTTTTGGTTTATATAAAGTATTTTTAGAACGAACACCAGAAAGAATATTTAAACAAAATTTTGATATTAGCTTAGATGATTTTGATTATACTATTGAAAAATTTGAAGAGCAATGGATTTTGTTTAATGGAAATGGTTATGTAGATATTATGATAAAATTCAACAAACTAACGTCGAAAAATATTGAATATTTTAAGAAATTCAATTTTACTCCGTTGTATTTATTAAAGCATACACATATAGGAGGTCCTTATAAATATTCAATATCCGATGAAGGTTACTATATGTATGAAGTAGAAGATTATTCTAATAAAATTTTTATAATTGATTTTAAGAATAAAAAAGCTATTTACAAGTGTAATGTGATGTAGGATTTGTTTTAATTTTGATTATAATGGAGAAATGAGTACAGGAAGAAACATAGGCACATTTATAGGTGGTGCGGGATTTGGTAGATTTTTTAATACACCTATACCATTTCCATTCATACGCCCGAATTTTTTCTTTGGCGGACCTTTCCCTATAAGATTTAGAAACACAGTAACAATTAGGTAATTAATATGAAAACTAAAACAATAGTAAAAATTGTGTTGCTAATATTGATTGCCGTTGTAGCATATATCTTTTTAGGGATAATAGGAGTGGCTCTTAGAGGCATAAGTGAAGGTATGGGGGAAACAGAAGAGATGCAGATTGGAGATGACTATTATTTTACGTATGATCCTTCTTGGGGATATTCTGAAATTGTTGATTTAAACATAGTAGTAATAGATATGGAAATAGTTGCTTGGAATTTTGATTCCACCTTTATAATAGCAAAGCAGAAGCCTTTTCGTAATATATCGGATAGTATATACAATATTAATGCAAATACTAACTATAATGAGTTAACGAAGCTATATAATGAAAGCAAGATATATAATTATTGGATAATAGATAAAAGAGAAGAGCTATTATGGGACACAATTAATAGACGTCATACAGGCAGTGTTAAAGGTCCTTTTACTTATGAAAAGTATTTAGAGAAAAGGAGAGAATTAGGCGTGCCAGATAGCTTAAAGCTACGAGAAACAGAAAAAGGTTCTTTTGATGGGCTTTTTGATGCGTTGTTTTATGAATGGTTTTATTCTCCCACTGCTCGTGAGCGGATTGTGGAGTAGGAAGTTTGTATATAGCTCCTTCGG
>JAVBOP010000068.1:0-2774 GCA_031550405.1 Kapaibacterium sp. (SeqCode) | reverse complement strand
GCAGTCTGTCATTATCAAAACAAATCCGAACCTGACGCCGCTTTCAAATATTTCATTGGAATTTGACTATTCGGAAACTGGATTAAAATTTTTTCAGCGAAAAATGTCGTATGCTATCTTCTCTGAAGATGGTTTGCCACGCCACTTGTCCAAAGGCAGCAAATTCATGGTTGCCACAGCCATACCAAATGCTTCATCGCCTCGCGATAATTTTGCAGATCAGGCTATAACTTTTGTCAACGCAACGTTTGATGATATGATACCGGGACAACTTGTTCCTACGTTTGCGGTTGAAACAGATATAGCAGGCATAAACGGCGCTGAAATTCACGGATTTTTTGAAAACGATACAACCAAAGTTTTCATACTTTTCGTGTCTGCTACAATTCAAGACTACCAAATTATCTTAGGTTATTGCAATGAAAATGAAAAAGATGGTTTTTTTGATAAAATCAAAAAAGTAAAAGAAACCACAATCGTATGGTAAATATGGCAGATATTTTCAAAAATACGCAAGGATAAAAAGGAAATAATCTGGGCAATATTGACATATCAATTGTAATTGTTAATTACAATGTTAAGGACTTTTTAAAACAATGTTTGAACTCTATCGAAAAGTCAAGGCAGAATCTGTCGATAGAGATATTTGTTGTTGATAATAATTCAACAGATGGTTCTATCGATTATCTGGAGCCGCTATTTGCAAATGTAAAATTTATTAAATTAGATAAAAATTTAGGATTTGCAAGAGCAAACAATATTGCGATAAATCAATCTAACGGCAAGTATTTATTGATACTTAACCCAGATACGGTATTAGCCGAAGACACGCTTGAAAAAATGTATGATTACATGAACAGTAATTTAAACGTTGGAATCGCCGGTTGCAAAGTCCTTAATGCAGACGGCACTTTTCAACTGGCATGTCGTCGTGGTTTTCCGACACCATGGGCTTCTTTTTGCAAACTTTTTGGCTTGCAAAATTTGTTTCCTCATTCCAAACTTTTTGCTCAATATAACCAAACTTTTCGCTCTGAAAATGAAACGTATAAGATTGATGCTGTGATTGGCGCTTTCATGTTTTGCGATACAAAATTAATTCAAGAAATAGGCGGATTTGATGAAAAATATTTTATGTATGGTGAAGACTTGGATTTGTGCCGCCAAGTACAGCTCAAAGGACGGGACGTTATGTATTACCATGAGGTATCGGTTATTCACTTTAAAGGCGAAAGTACGCGTCGCAGCTCGATAAACGAGGTAAAATACATGTACGAATCGATGGCTATTTTCGCTAAAAAATATTTTTCCAATTCAACAACATTTCTTTTATTTTTACAATTTGGAATCATTTCCCGCTCAATTATTGCGTATATTTCCAAGTATAATTATGAATTATTTTTAATAATTTTTGATTTATTGGCAATTAATTTTTCGTTGCTTGTAGGTTCATTTTTCAAATTTGGAGAATTTTTCGGATTTGCAGATTACGCTTATCCGCTGGTATTCATAGTTATATCGTCAATTTATTTTTCAGTTCAAGTCCTGAATGGTGAATATTTCGAAGGTCGCGCAAGTGTTGGCAAAACCGTTTTTTCGCTGATGATTTGTTTTTTCATATTGTCATCATTTACCTATTTTTTCCCGGACTACCGCTTCAGCCGCGGCGCATTGCTCATTACGGTTGGCTTGACAGCAGTCTTATCATCATCACTTCGGATCGGAATTTCAATTTTTGAAAAAATATTTGGCAAGCAGTCCGGCAAGCGCATTATTGTTGCAGGCAGCGCCGAAAAAATATCTAAAATGATAGATTCCATACAAAATTTGGATTTAAACCATTTGAATGTAATTGGAGTTGTAACTACAGAAATAACAAATACTTATGCTCAAAATTTCAATATTTTAGGCAACATAAATAATATTAACTCGATTGTCGAAAAAAATAAAATAGACGAGGTCATTATCACGGATCCGAAATTTTCGTATATTTCGCTAATAAAATTAATGGGAGTTCATAATCATAAAGTGCGTTTCCATATAATTCCAGAATATGATGAACTTGTAACCTCACGAATTATCAATGACATATCCGGAGTAGAGCCGGTTTTGCAAAAATACAATATTGGCAAATTACGGCTGCGAATTACCAAACGAATAGCGGATATTTTTTCCTCAATTTTCATGCTCACTCTGGGTTTGCCATTAATTTTATTTTCATCCGAACGCTTGCAAAAACTCAAGAACTGGATCAAAGTACTTATAGGAACATATTCCACAATCGGCATTTATCCGCTTGATAATTACAAGCCTGATTATGGAAAAATTGGCATTATAAGTCTGGCTTTAATCAGCAATCCGAAAAATATGGGCAATTCGTCTATTGTAAAATTAAATAATTATTATTTAACGAATTATTCTTTTTGGCTTGACATTGATATTTTTATCAAATATTTTTTTAAAAATAATTTGCAGTAAATGTCATTTATAGAGATATATTATCCTATGTTTCAATAATAATTTTGTTTTGCCAACATTCTATTTTTATGAATATTTTTTAATAATTGTGTGAAAGAATTTAAATTATTTTCAAATTATAAGCCGTCGGGAGATCAGCCGCAAGCAATCAAAGAGCTTGTTGAAGGTGTAGAGCGCGGAGATAAGTTCCAAACATTACTTGGTGTTACAGGCTCCGGCAAGACTTGCACGATATCGAATCTTATCGACAAAGTGCAATAGCCAGCTCTTGTGATTTCGCCGGATAAGACTCTTGC
>JAVBOP010000029.1:0-12452 GCA_031550405.1 Kapaibacterium sp. (SeqCode) | reverse complement strand
CCGAATGATATTGCCGCTGATGCAACCGTGCCCGCAAACAGCCTTGCAGATACTGCCGCAGAGGAACAAATACCTCCCCCAAAAATGAAGCGCATAAAGCTATTCGAATGAAACTGAAAAGCAGTTATTTTTAGTAAATTAGAAATCAATTTTCTGACGGGAGGATATAAAATATTTGTGTAATCCCTTAATCTTTCGTATATTTGTAATGTTAATTTTAAATGGGTTCAACAGCCCATTTTTTTTGTAGATGTTCATTACTTAAAATAAATTATCTATTCATGGCTAAAAGAAAAGCAAAACATATAATTGATAAAAAAGCAATAGTGGAAGCATTCGTTGAGATGGCAAAAAGCAAAAACATAGACAAGGATTTGCTGCAAGGTATTTTGGAAGAAACACTTTCCATGCTTGTGAAAAGGAAGTTTGGAAATAATGCGAATTTTGAAATTATTGTGAACATGGACAAGGGTGATATTGAGATATATTTGATAAAAGAAGTTGCGGAAGAAGTTGCAGATCAGATAATTCAAATATCGCTGGAGGAAGCTAATAAATACAGTGATGAGCCGCTTGAAGTTGGCGATGAATTTATTGAAGAGATAACATTAGACAATATTGCGGATAATTTTGGCAGAAGGCTGGTTACATTTGCCTCTGTTATTATGAATTCTAAAATCCGCGAAGTAGAACGGGATAACTTGTTTAATGAATACGTTGAAAAGGTCGGCGATATAGTTACGGGAGAAATATACCAAATTCAGCCGCGACAAATTATTGTAGTTCAGAACAAAGTGGAAATGAAGCTGCCTCGAGAAGAGCAAATTCCAAATGTATCATATCGGAAAAATAATACAATTAGAGCAATTATAAAGGAAGTTAGAAGGAATAATGCCTCAATTCCGGAAATAATACTTTCAAGAGCATCTACAAATTTTTTGGCAAAGCTTCTTGAATTGGAAGTGCCTGAAATTTACGATGGAATTATAGCGATAAGATCTATTGCAAGAGAAGCGGGAGAGCGTTCAAAAGTTGCAGTTGAATCGGCTGACGACAGGGTTGATCCGATTGGAGCCTGCGTTGGAATGAAAGGTGTGCGAATACAGGCGGTTGTTAATGAATTGAACGGCGAAATTATTGATTTGATTCACTATTCGCCTGATATTGAGCGGTTTATAGCAAATGCTCTGTTGCCTGCCAAAGTTAAGGAAATATCTATTTCGGAAGACACAAAAACGGCGACAGTAATTGTTCCCGAAGATCAAGTTTCGCTTGCTATAGGAAAGGGCGGACAAAATGTACGCCTTGCTTCCCAACTAACCGGATATCTTATTAAACTGCTTAAGGAAGGTGGCGAAGATATTGAAATTCAGGAATTTGAAACTGAAATGGGAAGTGAATTGATAGAACTTTTGAAAGAAAGAGGTATTATTACAGCACGGGATTTCCTTGATACAGCGCCCGAAGATCTGTTGAAAATCGAGGGATTGGATTATATTTCTATTCTTGGATTTAGAAAAATAATGCTTATAGAATTTGACGAAAGAGAAGATGCTAATTATGTCAATTCTTTGAAATCGGCAGCGGGATTATTCGATGACGAAAATTTTTCTGCTGAAAAACCTCAAGAAATAATTGATGAGCAGGAAGATATAAATAAAAATGAATAAAAATTCATAATTTTAAGTATTTAAACTGTTTTTAAAGCTTTATCTTACTATAGTTAGTAGAAAATAAAATATCTTGTATAAAAAGCACTTAATATGCCCACTAAAATTAAATTAATAAAAATTGCATCAGAAATTAATATTAGCAAGGATACTATTGTTGATTTTCTGCGTTCAAAGGGAGTTGAAATTGAAAATAAACCAACGGCAACTCTTGATGAAGCTATGCAGGCACTTGTCTTTGAAAAATTTAAAAAAGAAAAGATAAATGCCGAGAAACAGCGCGAAAAGCTTTTAAAACAAAAGGAAAGAAAGCCTGTCAGCAAAACAGAAATAGTAAGCGATAGAAGTCTGTTCGACGCAGAGCCTGCTATTACCGAACAGCCAGTTGCAGATACTCCACCTGTTATTAGCATTGAATCGGCGAAAGATGTGGTTAATGACAATATTATTATTAAGCCAGCTGCTCAAAAGCCTAAAGTGGTTTATTCTGAAAGCATACCTGAAGTGGGCAACGTTATTGAATTGCCGGAAATATCTGTTCGCAAAACGGCAGAAAAAACGAAAAAAGAAGGAACTGAAAGTGCTGAAAAACCTAAAAGAACTTCTAAAAAATCCAAAAAGGAAGAAGCGTCTGATGTTGCAACTATAGGTGATATTCCTATTATTAAAATCGAATCTGCCAAGCAGCTGACAACTGCAAATAAAAAGAAAAAGACAGCCAAGGAAAATACAGGAGAAAAAGAAATTGCACAAGATGTTGCAGTTGCCGAGGTTGTACCCATGCAGGAAGATACTGAACATGAAGTCAGGCACGACAAGCCGGAACATGAGGCAGAAGCAGTAGAAATACCGATGCCGGCTGTTGAGCGGGTAGAAGCGGAAGCGCCGCCAGCGCCTAAGCAGCAGGAGGAGAGGGAACACAGTACGGAGAATGCCGATATTGTTGCCGATGATCAGGAAATTGAAGAAAGTGATGATGACGATGCAAGCAAAGATCCTGCGAAAAAGAAGCGGAAAAAGAAGAAGCTGATAGAAATACACCAGCCGGATGATAAACGCCCACAGATAGATAAGCGTATGCCCGGCGAAAAAATGCACTTGAAAGGCTTGACTGTTCTTGGAAAAATTGAATTGGAAAAAGAAAAGGCAGCCAGAGAAGAGAGGGCTTTCAAAAGGCGGGATTTCAAGTCTGACAGACCACAGCAACAACAGGGCGGGTATCGCCGCAGGTTTGATGAAAACCAAAGAGGCGGTTACAGAGAGGCTCGTCCGGATAATAGACCTGACAACAGACCTCCATATTATAGAGACAGGAACGCTGCAGATGCTAAAGACAAAGATCGCAAGTTCGTAAAAAAAGATGGACAGGGGCATTATACTGCCGGTGGCGACAAAAAATTCAGGCAGGATTCGCCATCTCCTAATGCTAATAGACCGCAAAATGCCCAACGTACCGGATATGTACATCAGGCAGGAGGCGGAGCAAAGCCGAAAGTATTTTCATCGCCGACACTGCCTCCAAAGGACGCTAAAAAGCCCGGCTTTAAAGGCACTCATGATGACAAAAAGAAGAAAGGCAAGTCTATACGCGAGATGATCACGCAGGAGGAAGTGGATAAAGCTATCCGCCAGACTCTCAGCGGCATGGAGGATAACTTTAGCAATGCCAAAAAAGCTAAAATCAAGCAAAAGAAAAAGGCTATACTTGCTGAAAAAGAAGCCCGGTTGCAGGAACGTACTGAAAGAGAATCTCGGATACTAAGGCTTACCGAATTTGTAACCACAAGCGATTTGGCGAACTTAATGAATATCAAGCCAAATGATGTTATACTGAAATGTATGCAGCTCGGGCTAATGGTAACAATTAATCAGCGCTTGGATAAAGATACTTTGTTGCTGATTGCCGATGACTACGGCTTCCAAACCGAATTTATCGAAGAAGACGCAGGCAACGATATAGAAGAAATAGTAGATACTCCGGAATCATTGCAACCGCGTCCGCCAATCGTTACTATTATGGGGCATGTGGATCATGGTAAAACATCGCTGCTTGACCATATACGCAATGCCAATGTGGTGGCAGGCGAAGCCGGTGGCATCACACAGCATATAGGCGCCTATCGGGTCATATTGAAAAATGGCAAATCCATTACATTCCTCGACACCCCCGGACATGAAGCATTTACGGCAATGCGTGCAAGAGGGGCGCAGGTTACTGATATAGTTGTACTGGTTGTGGCAGCTGATGATAGCGTTATGCCGCAGACTATTGAAGCTATAAGCCACGCAAGGGCTGCAAATGTGCCGATAGTGGTCGCTATCAACAAGATAGACAAGTCCGAAGCTAATCCTGATAGGATCAGGCAGCAGCTATCAGATCATGGCATACTGGTCGAAGACTGGGGCGGCAAGAACCAATGTGCGGAAATATCCGCCAAGAAAGGGCTGAATGTCGACATGCTGCTTGACAAGATATTGCTTGAAGCAGAGATGCTTGAATTAAAGGCTAACCCGAACCGTAATGCTGTCGGTATTGTAATTGAATCTAAGATGACTAAGGGCTGGGGTAATGTTGCCACTATCGTTGTGCAAAACGGTACGCTTAATCTTGGGGATGCATTCGTTGCGGGTGCTAATTCCGGCAAAACCAGAGCATTGCTCGACGAGCGCGGCAATAAGGTATCGGATGTGCTTCCATCGCAGCCGGTGGTGGTAATAGGATTTGATGGCTTGCCAGAGGCAGGCGATACGTTCAATGCGATGGCATCGGAGCTTGAAGCAAAGGCTGTAGCAACCAAACGCAAACAGCTGCGCCGCGAGCAGGAGATGCGCAAGGTGCGCCATACTACTTTAGATGATATATCTGCCCAGATTTCAATCGGCGGAGTAAAAGACCTCAATCTTGTTATCAAGGGCGATGTGGCTGGCTCTGTCGAAGCATTGAGCGATTCGCTATTGAAGCTGTCTACCGAAGAAGTACGGGTAAATATTCTGCACAAGGGCGCAGGCGCTATTACCGAGTCGGATATTATGCTTGCATCGGCATCCAGTGCAGTGGTCATTGGCTTTAATGTTTCCGCCACTCCGCAAGCTGCCAAACTTGCTGAATTGGAAGAGATTGATGTGCGGCACTATGATATTATATATGACTGTATCAATGAAATACACCTTGCGCTTGAGGGCATGTTGAAGCCTGATATTAAGGAAGAAATTCTTGCAACGGTGGAAGTGCGGAAGATATTTAAAATCAGCAGGATAGGACAGATTGCCGGCTGTTATGTGCTTAGCGGAAAAATTTCACGCAATGACAAGATACGCGTTTTGCGTAACGGACTGCCTGTGTATACTGGCAGTTTGACGTCGTTAAAGCGCAATAAGGACGATGTCCGCGAAATTGACCAGAATTATGAATGCGGTATCCAAATAGATAATTTCAACAGCTTCGAGGAGCATGATATAATAGAAGCCTACAAGCTGGTGGAAGTGAAGCGCACACTGTCGCATTAACAGTTAGGTTTATGAATTTTTTTTCATAATTTGCATGCTGAAACATAAAACAAAAGCCCATGGAGCAATACACATGGGCTTCATTGTTTTTGCAAAATGTTTCGTTCTTTGGCAAAAATATTCTGCTATCTTGCCTTAAATAGCAAGTTATCTATTGAATACTTGCCAGAGCCCAACAAAAGCAGCGTGCAATAAATAGCTAAATAAATCAACGCCAATTCCTTTGTTGCGAGCGGGTCACTGGCATGAACAATGAAAGCGGCATTCGACATTGTGAACATTAAAAACAGTGCAGCAATACGGCTAAATGCTCCAAATATCAATAAAATAGAGCAACCGACTTCGCAGCCAATAGCGCAAATAAGTGAAAGCTGCGAACCAATACCAAGCGGATCAGGGAAAACTTGCGACAGGGTTTGAAAATTTAATACTTTAGGAATGCCGTGTGTCAGCATCATACTGCCAATAAAAAGCCGCAAAAATAATCTTGCAATGTCATTAATTTGCTCTTTATTGTAATTTCCATGTATAAAGAAATTTTTCATAACAATTTTTTGCATAAGTTCATAATTTGTTTTTTATAAGTAGGTTACGCTTATAAGATTCACATGTTACGCCAAACATATTCCGGGCAAATATTTACAGTTATAACTAATTGATTTTCAATACTCAAAGCAAGAAAAATGAATATTTATTCATTATTTTACAACATTGTTTTTATTCCGATATTTTTTATAATTTATCAACTTGCATCTTTTTTTCTACCTAAATTAAAAGATAGGAATAAAAATATAAAACAATCATTATCTAATTTGCAAAAATTGGCTCATAACCACCCTGTTGTTTGGTTTCATGCCGCTTCGATGGGCGAATTTGAGCAGGCAAAACCTGTGATAGAGCGCTTGAAGCAGTACAATCCGTCGCTGCAGATTGTGTGTACGTTTTTTTCGCCGTCGGGATATAATACTCAAAAAAATTACGAATTTGCCGATGCGGTATGCTATTTGCCTTTTGATTCAAAACATAATGCCATGGAATTTGTTAATCAAATAAAACCAAATTTAGTCGTTTTTGTCAGATATGAATTATGGCTGAATTTTATATCTATATTGAAAATAAATAATATACCGATATTCATCATAAATGCGACATATCCAAATATTTTAAAAAAGCATCCTCAATTGTCAGATTTTTATAAGAATTTATTTAATCAATTTACCAATATTTATACTGTTTCCGAAGAGCATTTTAATTATTTTTCGCGATTAAATTTAAATGCAAATTTAATCAGGAGTGCAGATACCCGAATTGATAGAATTGTTGAAAAAGTCAAGGAAGCCAAAAAAACTCCAATCATACCTAAAAATATATTTAATAAAAATAACATTATTTTGATTGCAGGAAGCACATGGGGAATTGATGAAAATTATTTAATAAATGCAGTCAACGAAGCTAATCAGCAATATAATAATATAGTTACGCTAATTATCGTTCCACATGAACCAACCAAAACTCATATTGATAATTTAACAAAAGAGGCAAAAAATTATATTTTACTATCTGAATTACACACAGTTACGAAAGATATTATTAAGCAAAAAAATCCGGTAATTATAGTGGACAGTATTGGTAAGTTATTGAAATTATATGGGAATGCAGATATTGCATATATTGGCGGTGCTTTTGGCGTTGGAGTGCATAGCTTGACAGAAGCTGCCGGTTATGGTTTGCCTCTCTGCGCAGGTCCCAATTGCCATAACTCGCATGATAGCATATATTTAGAAAAATCGGGAGCATTAACGGTAATTCATAATCAAAGTGAATTATTTCGCTGGATTGAGAAGATGATTACCGATAAAAACAGTTTTCGCCAAGCAGCTTCCGATTCGCTGTCTTACGTCAATCAAACTCTTGGAACCTCCCAAATCATTGCCTCCGCAATCCTTAAATTTATAGAATAATTTTTTTCTCATAATTTTTGTGATTTTTCATAAATCATAATTAACTTTGTGCTATTGTTTATGAGTTGTCCGTGATGTAATTCTCCATCTTTATCAATATTATTTTTAATCTACTTGAATTTGCTATAGATTTTACTTTTTTATACTTTTTTCTTGAATAATTTAACACAGAATAAACTTATATCTTTTCTAATATTAAAAATTATTCATAATATTGTTATTTTGGAGTTAAAAAAAAATTCCAAATTTGAACCCGCATGTCAATGATATTATCAAGTATATACGTGGAGTTATAAATGTTAAGCCTTTAAAATGTATTGAGATAGTTATTAATTGCAAAGCAGAAATGGATGAATTTTGGAGTTATGTTGGCAGTAAAAAAATCAGTGATGGACTTGCTATGCGATTTACAGGGATAATTAATTTATTTTAATTTAATTGCACAACTAATATAATCCAATACCAGTAGGAAGGGTGATACTATTTCAAGGCGTTGAAGAGCCAGTGGTATGTATTGGAAAGGTTAGCCGTTATGATTTTTAAAAATTGCATGGAGCTAGACTTAATTAATTTCGGAAGATTCTTGAGCTGGCGGTATTGCTGGAAAATTAAATATCGATAAATTCGCGATAAAAATAAAAAAACACCTCTAAAGGTGGTTATTTAATTCTGGTATCTTGGCTTTACCGTTTGTACCGGAGGAGGGATTTGAACCCCCGACACCAGGATTATGATTCCTGTGCTCTAACCAACTGAGCTACTCCGGCAAATCTTGGATTACAAATATAATGTTTTTTTATTGACTGTCCAAAAAATATTTTATTTCGTCTCGAATTTTTGCAGCAGCTTCATAATCCTCATTGCTTATGGCTTTTTCGAGCTGCGACTGCAAAATCTCATATCTATTTTGCGCCTTGCGTACCTCAACAAAAGGAGATTCTTGCAAATCATTTGCGTAATTTTCCTCAATATGCGATACCAAACCAACCTCGTCCAAAATATCTTCGCTAACATATATTGGAGCATTGCACCGCAAAGCTATGGCAATGGCGTCGCTTGGGCGGCAATCGATTTCAATCCCTTCTTCCTCAAATATTAACCGCGAAAAAAACGTTCCATCTTTCAAATCCGAAATAAAAACTTCTGTAAGTGTAATATTTGTGGAGTAAACAAGCGTTTTTATGAGGTCGTGCGTCATTGGTCTTGGCGGCTGCGCTCCTTCGATTTCAAGAGCAATAGCTTGAGCTTCGAATGAGCCGATAATTATTGGCAAACTACGATTTCCATGAATTTCTTTTAATATTAATGCAAACGAATTGGGCGGCACCGCACTTGCAGATAAGCCCAAAACAGTAAGTTCTATTTTTTCCATATATAATTTTAAAAATTAATACCAACTCTTTTACGTTAGTGTCATCTGTTTTGTTTTTTTAATTATACAAATATACGCCTTATATGTTAATTCTCAATATTGCCTAAATTTGAGATGTTTTTTGCAGGCATGTATTCATTTTAATGCCTTAGTATAACCACGCCTTACTATTCTCTTGCAATACCGTTGTCCATACTTCTATATTATATATATGTTAAAAAAAATTCAAATAATGAGGCTGCGAAAAAAAAATTATGAGGTTTGGGTTTTTGAAAATAAAATATGGTATCTTTACCGCATGTTTATCGTTTGTTTCATGTTTGATTATGTATGGAGTGTAAATGTCTGAAGCTATCGCACAGTTAATTAGCAGTATGGGCTTTAATGCTTTGAACTGGGGCTATATTACAATGATGCTGATTGCAGTTGTCTTGCTGTATTTGGCTTTAGTTAAAGGCTTTGAGCCTTTGCTGCTTGTTCCAATAAGTTTCGGCTGCTTTTTGGCAAATCTGCCTATGAGCGGTTTGCTCAGTCCTGCCACAGCAGATAGCATTGGCGGGCTATTTTACTATATTTCCTATGGATTAAAGTTAGAATTATTTCCGCCATTAATATTTCTTGGCATAGGGGCGATGACTGATTTCGGACCACTGCTCGCTAATCCCAAGACCTTTCTGCTTGGTGCTGCTGCACAGTTTGGTGTATATACAGCCTTCTTTCTGGCATTTGCATTAGGATTCAGCCTTCCCGAAGCTGCCTCAATAGGCATCATAGGCGGCGCTGATGGTCCTACGGCAATATTTTTGACTAACAAGTTAGCTCCGCACCTGCTTGGTGCGATAGCCGTTGCCGCATATTCATATATGGCACTTATACCGCTTATACAGCCTCCTATAATGAAGTTGGTTACGAACGACAAAGAGCGCAGGACGGTTATGCCGCCGCCCAAACCAGTGTCTAAATGGGTGAAAATAGCCTTCCCATTGATTGTTACATTTCTTGCGGTAATGATTGTCCCTCCATCGGCGCCACTTGTTGCCATGCTCATGGGTGGGAATCTGCTCAAAGAAAGCGGCGTTGTTGACAGGCTTTCAAAAATGGTGCAAAATGAGCTGATTAATATAGTTACGCTATTTTTGGGTATGGCTGTGGGAATGAAGATGAGTGCCGACGCATTTTTGACGGTAGAGACAATAAAAATTATTATACTCGGGATTATAGCATTTTCGTTTTCCACTTTTGGCGGAGTATTGCTTGGAAAGGCGATGTATTATATAACCGGCGGCAAGGTAAACCCGTTAATAGGCTCAGCGGGTGTATCGGCAGTACCTATGGCTGCCCGCGTTGCGCATGATGTTGGCTTGAGGTATAACCCCAATAACTATTTACTGATGCACGCAATGGGACCGAATGTTGCTGGCGTACTTGGCAGTGCTGTTGCCGCAGGCACTCTGTTAGCCTTTTTAGGGTAATACCCTTTTTTATAACGAAGTATACTGATGCAATGGGGCAAGCATAACTGTTATATTCACAATGGTGCTTGCCCTATTGCTATATTTTGGGCATAAAAATGGTATAACAATTCCACGCACATCTAACACATTGTATTTATTAGACTAAGGGCGGCAATAGCTGCTGTTTCAGCGCGAAGCCGCCTGTTGGCTAATTTCCATGCAATGGCAGAGCTTGACAGCAGTTCTATTTCATCAGAGGCGAAGCCGCCTTCGGGACCAATTATTACCAATGTGTCTGCTGTGTCGGCAGGCGGCGTGGGGAAACAGCCAGATTCGTCGGCTAATATGACCCGGGCATAACCCGCACTGCCTATTAATGCCTCTATGCCTATTGGCGTATGAATATCAGGCAATACCGCTCTCCTGCATTGCTTCATGGATGCTATAGCCTTGGTGCGCAACCGTTCCAATGAATATATCCTCTTTTGAGAATATTTGGCAACAAGCGGGTAAAAGTCAGTAATCCCAAGCTCGGTGCCTTTTTCCAGCGCAAATTCAAATCTATCCTTATTATCCAATATCCCCAAAGCCAACCCGAGGCGGAAGTCCGCTTCGCCGTTATTTTTATGAATATCTATGATTTTGGCTTCAAAGGTGTTTTTGCCTGTGCGGATAATTTCGGTACGGGCAAGCACCCCCCTGCCATTTGTTGCAAATACGGCGTCCGCATCTTTTATATGCAATGCTTTCAGATGCTTTGCTTCATTATCGGGAACGGGCAGTGTCTGCGAATGAAAATCTAATTCTGGCAGATATATACATTCCATATCAATATTTCAATGTGGCAAGTATTGAGCGGTAAACCTTGTCAAATTCGTTTTTAGAAGGCTGTATGTTGTTATTAATACTCATAGTTACTAAAGAGAACTCATAATATTCATCTATACTTGAAATGAAAACGGCAGAAGTGCCATAAGTATTGTCTTTTGCCTTGATAAACGAAAATGAGCCAAATTTCTGCAAGCCAATTTCGGTGAGGTGGTATTTATCGCTAAGCTTCATGTTGCCGTTGGCTCGAGCCTCATGCTTACTGAATACTGCCCGGGCAAGCCCGAGCTGCTTTTCCTTATCCACAATCTCTTGAATCTCATCGCTTTTCCTTAGCTGTGAAAATACCGCACTCATAGTGTATTCCGGATTAACAGCAACCGCAAAAACCTCCGATGACAGGTTGCCGTCGACCTCAATAAAGAACCAGCCTTCGGGAAGCAATGCCATCATATCACCCGTCGCTGTTCGCACTATTTTGTTTGACATTTTTATTTCAGGCTTAGGCGTTGCTGCGGAAGGTATGTATTCTGTGTTTTTAACAATGATTTCGTCTTTCTCTTTAACAATGATGCAGCTTGAGCAGCACACAGCCAAAATGCAAACGGCATACAACATCAATTTATTCATTCTGTCCATTCTCAAATAAACTTACCTACAAAATGCGAATATAGCAAAAAACAGCGACAATTATGCAACACTATTTATGAAAAAATATTCATAATTGGCACACAATACGGAGCGATATATTAAACTTCAGCTTCGTTTTTACTTATTCCAATTCAATGACGCTTGAATTACCAACGTTGTATTTACTATATTTTCCAATGACTTCGGCTTCGTTGCCAATAATCGAATCTGTCAGTAAAGTCTGTATGACCTTTGACTCGTAACTTATGATGGAATGGCGGACAACACTGTCCTTTACGATAGCGCCGTCGGCAATTGAGGTATACGGTCCTACGATTGAATTTTCGACAACTGCCTCGTCAGAAATAAAGCACGGTGGAATTATAACGGAATTTTTCAGCTCGCGATGTGCAGGATGTTTTTCAAGCAAAAATCTGTTAGTCGACAGTAATGTTTCCGGTTTACCGCAATCATACCAGCCGTCTACAGGAAAAGTCGTGAATTTTTCGCCTGCGGTAAGCATTAGCTGCAAAGCATCGGTCAATTGATATTCGCCGCGTGTAACCATTTTATTTTTAATCAGTTTATCCAGACTGTCAATCAGCAGCTCCGGATTCTGTATATAATACATTCCAACAATCGCCAATTTGGAAATAAGCGTTTCCGGCTTTTCAACAAATTTATTAATTGTGCCATCGCCGTTCATCACAACGACGCCAAAGCGGCGAGGATCATCCACTTCCTTGACGCCAATAGCATTCGCTTTGGCAGCAAATGCAATCGACAAATCGACGTCAAATACGGTATCGCCAAGCACAATCATCAACGGCTCATTAGACCTGTATGTAGATTTTCCCACCCAAATAGCATGTCCCAAGCCCAGCCGCTCTTTTTGCTCTATAAACTCAACATCTATATTTTTATAGCGCTTACGGACAAATTCTTCGACAAGTTCGCCCATGTACCCTGTAATGATTGTAACATGTTTGACTTCGTGTTCAACCAATGCGTCCAAAATATGGGCAAGAAT
>JAVBOP010000168.1:0-20682 GCA_031550405.1 Kapaibacterium sp. (SeqCode) | reverse complement strand
TGGTCATATACAAATATACGAAAATCCTCTATTCCTACTACACTTCCGATGCATGAATTGTGGCATTACAATATCACGACATTCTCATGTTATATGCAAAAACTTTTTTTTAAATTTTCAAAATATTTTATCTTTGGCGGCAATAGGAAGTGTGTTTGTGTAGGAATTTAGGAAAAGATTTTCTTGAAGTCTGTGGGCATCATCACGCTCTACGAAGGCTGCGTGCGTTTTTTTCACATTTTTCAGGGATGGAAAATAGCAAAAAATGTGTATAAATGGGAGGCTAAAAGATATGGGAATTTTAACGCTATTTAAAATATAATACTTATGTTGTTTATGGATAAAAATTCATATTTTCATCTTGTGGAGAGATAGCCCGAAGGGACGTGGTGTTTTATCATAAAACATTAATCCATAGGATTAATTAACATATCTTAAGACAGAACAGATATTTATGAATAAAAATCCATAATTCTATAAAACTCATTGCTAATATGCAAAAAAAAGTTATTTTGCAATTTTTGGAAAATAGCTATGTGTGGACGAAAATAATGAACCCAATTCCAGACTTTTTAATTATTTCGATAGAAGCATTAATAAAATCAATATTCTTTTTTGTGTTTTTGCTGACAACCGCTGCTTTGACGGTATGGCTTGAACGCCGTGTTGCAGCGCTGATTCAGGATAGATATGGACCAAATCGTACTGGTCCTTTCGGGTTGTTGCAGCCTTTTGCCGATGTGGCAAAGCTGTTTTTCAAGGAGGATTTTGTTCCGCGTGCTGCCGACAAATTCACCCATTCCATTGCTCCGGTCATATCTGTTGCCACTTGTGCGCTGCTATATACTGTGATACCGTTGGCGCATTATATTGACATCGGCGGGTACAGGCTGTATCTTGGCATCGCTCCGAATGTGAATATTGGCATATTGTTTATCCTTGCGATGACTTCGCTTGCCGTATATGGATTTACGCTTGCGGGCTGGGCGTCGAACAACAAATACTCGCTGCTTGGCGGCTTGCGCTCTTCGGCACAGATGATATCGTATGAGCTGTCGATGGGTATGTCGATAATTGGGGTGATCATGGTTACAGGCTCGCTTGGGACAAATGACATTATCATTCATCAAGCCGGCTGGAAGTGGAATATTCTGCTGCAGCCTTTGGGATTTTTCATATATTTCATCTCGGCATTAGCGGAAACCAACCGCACGCCATTCGACTTACCAGAAGCGGAGCAGGAGCTTGTATCGGGCTATAATACCGAATATTCAGGCATGCGTTTTGGCATGTTTTACTTATCAGAATATGCCAATGTTGCAACCTCGTCGATGATAATATCCATACTGTTTTTTGGCGGCTGGCAATTACCATTTCCTCAAGAGTGGCTTGGCTTGCAGGACGGCTCAATACCGCTTGCTCTTGCGCAGGCTGCGTCGCTTATTTCGAAGACAGCATTTTTTGTATTTTTGATAATTTGGATACGCTGGTCTATCCCGCGCTTCCGTTACGACCAGCTTATGCGTCTTGGCTGGCATGTTCTGATTCCACTTGCATTGCTTAACCTTGTTGTTACTGCTTTTGCCGTTTATTTTTTATGAGAGGTGTTTTTTCGCCTAACATATACCGCCGGCACACCTGCTAACATGATGAGGCATAAGGCTTTAGGCAGGTAATCGCCGTGGATGGTGTAGAATGTTTTATTGCCATCAATTAGCGGAATGGAAGCAGCGATGGCTGTCGGCTTGTATTGGTCGGCACGGAACAGGGAAGTGCCTATTGGGGAGATAAAGCCTGTAACTCCTGAATTGGCGCATCTTGCCAAGTATCGTCTGTTTTCGATGGCGCGGGTAGCAGCTATGACATAATGCTGTTCGGGTCCGAACGTGTGGTCATACCAGGCGTCGTTGGTGATTACTGCCATGACCTGCGCGCCATTATCGACGAAATTGCGTACAAAATCTGGAAATATCGACTCGATACATATAACAGGTGCAATGGCGCAATGTGCATCGCTGTTTTTGACCTCAAGATTATACTGCCTGTTGCCTTTTGTCCATGAGGATATGCCCACTCCCCACTTAACCCAATCCTTAGCAAACGTCAACTGCTCAACAAACGGCATTCCTTCGGCAAATGGCGTCAGTTTGCCCTTATGATATGTCTGGGGCGGATAAGTGCTGTATGGTGCCGGATTTAGCATGACTGCGGCATTATAGGCACAAAACGGATGCGAACTGTCATTGCTTGCATATCTCACAGTAACAGGCAGCGGTTCATTAGGTTTAAAGAACTTATACTGCGCCATGCCCGCCAGAAGGGATGTGCCATGCCTGTTCACATTATCCTGTATGCTGCCAAACCGCAATTCGGTGTTAATTCTCATATTTAGCATGGGAATAGCTGTTTCGGGCCATATAAACAGGTTTATCCTGCCCATAGCCTTTACCAGAGAGTCCTGCAGCTTTATAAGCGTATTGATTTGCTGCAGGTTATCCTTTTCCCACTTGTGCCATGGGTCTATATTGGGCTGGATTAGACCGATATTGATATATTTGTGCGCCGCCAAATCGCGGTCATAATCATAATCCTTAATCACCATATAGCCATATACCATAGGCAACATAAGGATGAAGTATATCAGGAAGGCATATATTTTGTTTTCGAGCGGTCGAAACAAGCCCCGCAAATACATGCGCCCTGATTGGTTTGCTGGCATCGTGCGCGCCTTAATGATAATTTTATATATCAGTATATTGGCAAATGCTATGAGGAGGCTGCATCCATAAGTACCTGCAATATCTAATATTTGATACCAATATATGTTTGTATGCTGCGTGTGAGCTATTGAAAGCCATGTATAGCCGAGGTCGCCAAGGCTGTGCAACCATTCAAAAATCGTCCATACAACAGGGAAAAACCACAGTGCTATGTTTTGTCCTATGTATTTTCGTAGAATAAAATAGACAGCAAACGGCGCCAGAAAGAATAACGGGTGCAAGATGGCAACAACTATGCCTGATACGAAGAGGTATGGGTCGGTGTGTTCCTGCCAGCTGCTTATCCACCACTGGGTGCCGGCATGGTACGCAAAAAATGCTATATATACCAGTAAATATTTGTAGTTACGCTCTTTTTCCAATGCTGTAAACAGTGGTATGAAGGCAAAAAATATCAGAAAAAATAATGGCATTGGTGGGAAAGCTAATGCCATTAATATTCCTGTGGATGCTGCGAGCATCAATCTTTTTTTCAGTGTCATAGCGTTTAATATTTGATAGTATCTTCCATGCAAATATACGAAAAACCTGCTTTAATATAACTTACGCATTTTTATGAATATTTTTTAATTTTTATTCTTAAATGAAATTCGTTGTTTGGTGATAAGGCAATAGGAATGGAGAGATATGCTCCTATGTGCCATAGCTGCAACTGGTCGGAATAATTAGGACTTATCACATCATTGGAATTGCCGCCAGCCAATATGGTGTAAACAAGACTGTCGTTCATGTCCGCAATAAAACGCATGCTGGCTCCAGTTGTAACTTTAAAAGGAGCATTCAATTTCCATTCCGTACAGTTCAGCGTGGTGGAATTGCCGCCAAGTTCGAAAGGTCCGAGAGTTGCGATACTGGACAGGTATCTATTATTTATGTTATATAAATTACTGATAGTTAGCGTATGCAGTTTCCCATATTTCCACTTATCGGAATTGTTAGAACCAAAGCGCACTGTCAGGTCGGCAACGGCATCTTTAAAGCTGCGAATAACCAGATATTCCAAGTGTTCGCGATTACCCGTTTGAATATTATTGAACAATTCGGCAAGCGGATTATCTAAAAGATTATTAATTTTTTGCAGCGGATAGTTCGTTGAATTGATATATGATTCGTACAGGTCGTTGCCCAATTCATCAGCGAAAGTATTGTATATCAATTTCGATAAGAACGAGTTATATATGGAGCTTGCGGTAGAATTGGCTGCCATGACATAATCCCAATTAAATAATTTGTAATATGCTTTTTTTTCTTGGCTGTTAAGCAAATGTTCGTACTTTTGGAATATGTACATGATTTTTTCCAGCTGGGTTTTAGCGTAATAAGACAGCACATCGTTTTGCAAATACTGGGCATCGCGACCCGCAAAATACTCGCCGCCAATCAAAATTTCTTCGATTCTACTGGCACGTGAAGATGTTGCCCAATAGGCTGAAATATAATAAGATACGTTTTTTACAACAGCATTATTAGCGCCGGCAACAAATCCTTTTTCAGGATTGTATAAAGTTGGAAAAGCGCTTGCCGGGTAAAAGCCATTCCAGCCGGCATCGCTTTGCCATGCAGGCACAGGCAGGGTTGGAATATTCGATTTGCCGCGAATTGGAACAATTCCTCGAGGCGCAATGCCAATATTGCCGCGCTTGTCCGCATACGAAAACACTATGCCGGGAGCCGACCAGCCATTAACGCCCGCCAAAAAATCATTCCAGTTTTTCGCTCGCATCGTTTTCAGCATGGCATGATATTCGTCCGAAATTTCATTCCCACACCAGCGAAATGTTATCGCATATTTTTTATTTTTGCCAAATTCATGCTCGGTGCTTTTGTAGTTGTTGTTATTTAGAATATGGAAATCTGATATAATGCGGGAAGTGTTGGTATTCCTGATAAAAAATACTCTCTCTTCTGAGTTTTTCACCTTAATTGTATCAAGCGTTTCTACAATTGTTTCAGTTGTATTGTCGTTTATGAAAAATTTTTCATTTTTTTCGTCAATTTTTTCAATAAAAAAATCGACATCATCAAGCATCATATTTGCAAGTCCCCAGGCGATGTCATTGTTGCGCCCGCAGAAAAAAACAGGCATGCCGGGAATAGTCAAGCCAACGACATTATAATTCGGACTGGAAATGTGCAGCTGCTGCCAGTTTGCGGTATTATCCAATTGAGAATGAACGTCGTTGGCAAGCACGGTATTGATTACGTTGTTATCATTTTTCTTGCGCACAGCCAAACAATTGCTGCCAATATTAGTCGAATATTTTCCATGTAAGTAGTTGATATTATTGGTTATACCGCTCAAGTCTCTGCATTTGGCAAAAATATTTCCTTCTATCTTTAAAGTTTTTTTTATCGAATCAAGTTCAGGAAATTCGTCTGATTTTTTGATATTTATTTTTTCATCTAACACAAACGGATCAGTGGCAGGATAATTCGGTACAAATTCGAGCGCCTTATCAACGCCGATTTTATCCGCAATTTCTCCAATTATAACATCAGAAAGGAAGCCCTGACTCATTGTAAACGCAAAATAGCGCAGCAATATTATGCAATCCACAGGCTGCCACAGTTCGGGCACATGGTCATTTGCAGCAAATTCAACAGGTAGCCTGTTGCGGTTAGCGTTAATATATGTATTAACTCCATCTGCATATTTTTCAAGCATTTGCTTGGTTTCATAACTAATATTTCTATATATTTTTTGAGCTGTATGATTAATATCAATTGCCCGCATATAGAAGTCCGACTGAAGATATTTTTCGCCCAAAATTTCCGCCGCTTCGCCTTTAGCAATTCTGAGATTGAGGCACATCCGCCACAATTTTGACTGGGCGTGCAGGTAGCCCATACCCCAAAACAGATCCGCATCATTCGCCGAAACAATATGCGCAATCCCATGCTCATTCATATAAATATCAACATCATTATCAATGCTTTGCACCATAATTTCCTGATAGTTATAAGGAATAGACACATTTTTCGTATTGACAAAAAACTTGATACATGCAAACAGCAGAATTATCGTTATAAACAGCAAAAACAGTATGCGTAAGGCTCTCATTGAATTTCAAAAATAGTAAAAATTCAGCAATAAATGCTCCCGCAGCCATTGTGCAGACTGAAACAAGGCTATGGTGAAATTGCTGGTTTGAAAAATGCGAAGCAGCTCTAAAATTTGCTGCCAACATCATAGTTTGAGCTTTAGAAAATCAAGCAACAACGAACAGGGAGCTAAACTGTAATTTATTAAATATCTGCACCATACACATTTTTTTTGATTCAAGGTGAATTTATTGGAGAAAAAGATTTATCTTGCAGACAGTTGTAAATATCTTTAACTATTTATGAATTATTTTTAATAATAGGTGTTTTATGGAATTTATTTTTGCACTCATATTGTTTGTAGTTATTGTTGCTTTTGCGAGCATCAAAATAGTAAATCAGGCTTCTGTCAAGGTGATAGAAAGGCTTGGCAAATTTCACAAACTTGCTGGTTCGGGCTTGAATGTGATTGTGCCATTTATCGATAAGGTGCGGGCAACTCTCGACTTACGGGAACAGCTTATTGATATTGATCCTCAATCCGTGATTACCCGGGATAATGTTACTATGCAGGTCGATTGTGTGGTATATTGGCAGGTTATTGATCCGATTAAAACGATTTATGAGATTTTTAACGTACGGATTGGTATTCAGCAGCTCACTATCAGTACGATTCGTGCGGTTATAGGCGATCTTGATCTTGATCATACGCTTTCCAGCCGCGAGACCATCAACACAAAACTTCGCGGCTCGCTTGATGCGGCAACGGATAAATGGGGCGTGAAAGTGATTCGCGTGGAGGTAAGAAATATTATTCCGCCTGAAGACATTCGCGTTACGATGGAAAAGCAGATGACCGCTGAACGGAACAGGCGTGCCACAATTTTGCAGGCAGAAGGTGAAAAACAGTCGGCGATTTTGCGCGCTGAAGGCTTGAAACAATCGGCAATTGTTTCGGCGGAAGGTGAAAAACAGAAGAATATACTTGAGGCGGAAGGCGTTGCTGAAGCCAAATTGAAAATAGCGCAAGCGGAGGCGAAATCGATTGAATTTGTTGCTGAATCGCTCAAAGCTACCGGCAGCAATCCGGCTTCATATCTCATTGCGTTGAAGTACATGGAATCGCTCAAAGAGATTGCTGATAACCCTGAAAAGACAGTTTTCATGCCTTACGAAGCGACAGGCGTGTTAAGCTCGCTCGGCGCAATGAAAGAAATCTTCAACCAAACGAAATAAAATGGCTGGAAGGTAAAAAAATGAAAGGCGGCATATTATGTCGCCTTTTTGTATTTCTTATTTTATTTTTTTGTCATATATTTTCCTATAATATATTGTCATTATGTGATTTACTCATATTTCGCGTCCTGCAATTTTTATTGTTATGAACTTTTTTTTTCGTAATTTAGCGGTCATAGTTTTTTAAAATAGAGATTATGGAACATATTGAGAATTATTAAAAAATATTCATAATTATTTACATAATATGGTCGCGCTGCAATTGCGTGTATGTTTAACTAATTTTATTCTAATTACTTAATTAAGGGCTGCGAATGTCTGAAAATTCTATTAATGAACAACAAGAGCCTAAACTGAATCAAGAGCAAGGTTCTGCAACAAAACAAAGTTTTAAAAATTTAGCTGATTTATTGGAACGTGGTTTCAATAAGTTTGACATGGATAACAGTGCGTATGAAAAGTTATCCGAAAGTTCGGTTATAACAATAAAGGAAGATGAGCTAATCAAGGGCAAAATCGTCAGTATAACTAAAGACGAAGTGCTTGTGGATATTGGCTTTAAGTCCTTTGGTGTTGTTCCAAAATCTGAACTTTTAAATGCCGAATCATACACAGAAGGCGAAGAAATCGACGTATTTATTGAGCGTATGGAGGATACATCCGGTCGCATATTACTATCAAGACGCAGAGCGGATTTTATGCGGATTTGGGACGATATTCTCGCATTAAATTCGAAGCAGGAAATTACGAAAGTCAAAATTTTACGTCGTATCAAAGGTGGTATGGTTGTTGATTTGTTGGGCATTGAAGCATTCCTTCCCGGTTCGCAAATTGATGTGCGCCCCATACGTGATTTTGACTCATGGGTTGGCAAAAGCATTGATGTAAAAGTTGTCAAAGTAAATCATCCAAGCGAAAACGTGGTAGTTTCCCACAAGATACTTCTTGAGGAACACTTATCTGAACAGCGCGAAGCAATTATGAGCAAGTTGGAAAAAGGGCTTGTGCTTGAAGGCGTTGTTAAGGCTATTTCCGATTTTGGTGTGTTTGTTGATCTTGGAGGCATTGATGGGCTTGTGCATATTACCGATCTCAGTTGGGGCAGGGTTTCGCATCCATCAGAGATAGTTGATTTGGATATTACCGTACGCGTTGTTGTGCTTGACTATGATGAAGAAAAGAAACGCATATCTCTTGGTATGAAACAGCTTACACCACATCCATGGGATAATATTGGCGACAGATATGAAGCCGGCACAAAGGTTGAAGGCAAAGTTGTTAGCTTGACTGATTACGGAGCATTCATCGAAATTGAAAAAGGTATTGAAGGGCTTATACATATCAGCGAAATGTCATGGACGCAGCATATCAAACATCCATCACAGATGGTTTCGATGGGACAAATAGTAGAAGCTGTTGTGCTTAATATTGATAAAGATGATAAAAAACTCGCTCTTGGCATGAAGCAGCTTACCCCGGACCCGTGGGAAAGTTTAATGAAGAATTTCCCTGTTGATTCTAAACATAAAGGCATCGTTCGCAATCTTACTAATTTTGGCGTGTTTGTCGAGCTTGAACCGGGCATTGACGGGCTTGTTCATATCAGCGATTTGAGTTGGACTAAAAAAATCCGGCATCCGGGCGAATTTGTTAAAAAAGGCGATGACCTTGAAGTTATTGTATTAAACATAGATCCGGATTTAAGAAGAATTGCATTGGGACACAAGCAGATAACCGATAATCCATGGGACACTTTTGAAGATAAATATAAGATTGGCACGGAAACCGAAGCAAAGATTGAAAGAATCATTGAGAAAGGCATTATTATTGAACTGCCTGAACAAGTAGATGGTTTTGTACCTGTGTCGCAATTGTCGTTTGCTCCTGTTAGGAATATCGGTGAGTATTTCAAAATTGGAGATGTGTTGCCACTCAAAATTGTAGAATTTGACAAAGATTCCAAGAAAATAGTTCTTTCAGTTGTCGAATGTCTGCGAGGCAAGGATCAGAACGTGATAGACGCTTATAATGCGGAGCATCCAGTTCCAAATGCTGATAAATACTCAGCTGGCTCAGAGCTCCCTGAAGATGTGCCTGTATACCAGCCCGGTGATAAGGAAATTGAAGAGGTGTTGCGCCAGGAATTTTCATACCCGGAACCGCCAGTTGATTTGTTGAACTACGTCG
This sequence comes from Kapaibacterium sp. (SeqCode), assembly GCA_031550405.1. Taxonomy (GTDB): domain Bacteria; phylum Bacteroidota; class Ignavibacteria; order Kapaibacteriales; family UBA2268; genus JAVBOP01. Next base: position 11,437 of record JAVBOP010000168.1, on the reverse strand, counting down.
AAGATGATGAGAACGATGATAAAGCTGACGGCACAGAAGAGACAGATGTAACTGCTGAAAGCGAACAGCAAGCAGATTAGAACGAACTGTTGATTTAATTACAAAACGCTATCTTTCTCTAATACAGTTGGATAGCGTTTTTTATTGTTTATAGCTAAATTGAGTGCGAATCTATAAAGTCCTGTAAAATAATCGCAGCGGCAATACCATCTATTGAGCCTTTTTGTGCTCTGTTTTTTTTCTTTTTACCAATTTCAAGCATAGTCTTAAGCGCTCTTTTAGAGCTATATGATTCATCCTGATAAAATATTGGCAATTCAATTTTAGATGATAACAAATGAATAAATTCCTTCAAATCATAGCTTATGATGTCATCACCATTCTTTGTATTATTATATGGAATACCAATAACAATTATTTTCACTTCTTCAGCAAATATTAGACTGATAATTTTCTCCCAAAAATCATTGTCTTTGTATTGCAGCGTTTTCTTAGGGGTTATTGCAATATGATAGATATCGCAAACAGCAACCCCAACCCGTCGCAATCCGAAATCAACAGCGAGCATGCGTTTGCCACGGATTTGGTTTGCAATTTCTTTATGTTTACATATATCATTCATACGATTTTTATATTTTCAGCTAAAATAAAAAAAACCTGATACTAAACACTTTGCCAAAACAACAATTGCATCATAGCATATTGTCGGAGCTAATTCTAGCATCATAAGCATAATTTATAACTCTATAACGCTCCTGAATCCAGTATATCCTTTGGTTTTTCTTTCCGCTGCCTTCAATGCAGATTTTACAACAGCTTCGTGCGTAAAATTGAACTTCTTCAGCAATTCATCAGGCTCGCCGCTCTCGCCAAAGCAATCGCACATACCGATAAATTCTATCGGAACGGGATAATTTTTCGCCATCAACTCAGCAACCGCACTTCCCAGTCCGCCATATATCTGATGCTCTTCCGCTGTTACTATCGCACCGCATTTCATTCCCAACTCTACTATTGCCTTTTCGTCGAGTGGCTTTACAGTATGACAGTTAACAACCGCAGCGGATATTCCATGCTTATCCCGCAATTCCTCCGCCGCAGCCAAAGCCTCCCAGACCATTGATCCGCAAGCTATTATAGCAATATCGCTCCCATCCTGCAACACGTCAGCCTTGCCTATTTGAAAGCTGTCTTTTTCGTCGGTAAATAGCGGAACATTCGACCGGGTAAGCCGGAGATATGCCGGACCTGTCATTTCTGCAACCGCAGCGGTCGCTTTCTTAGCCTGCTCATAATCGCACGGAACAACTATCGTCATGTTCGGAAGCGTACGCAGTAATCCCACATCTTCCAAAGCCTGATGCGTTGCGCCGTCAGGCCCGACGGTAACACCTGCGTGTCCGCCTGCAATTTTCACGTTGGCATTATTGTAGCAAACCGCAATACGTATCTGGTCTGCGTTGCGAAAGGTGGCAAACGCCGCATAGCTTGAGAAAAAAGGTATCTTGCCTGACAAAGCCATGCCAACAGCCGCTGTTGTTGCATTTTGTTCGGCAATACCGAGTGAAAAAAAGCGGTCGGGACATTTTTCCTTAAAGTATGAAGTCATCACCGAACCCGTAACGTCCGCTCCGATAACCACAATCCGCTCATCTTTCTGTCCTATTTCAGCCAGCGCCTCCCCAAATCCGTGCCTTGTGGGTTTAGCACCGCGTAAAGTATATTGTCTCATATATATTACTTTAAATCAAGTATAATTTTATTTTCTTCTATATATAATTATTTTTTCGTCCGTATGTAATTTTATTTACGTCAGTATCTAAAAATATTTTCTCCCTGACGAAAATTTTGCTGCGTCCGTATGTAATTTTATTTTCTCCCGCATGAAACATTCCCTTCGACAGGCTCAGGGAACTTGTGCGTTATGTTGTGCTTTTTTCTGCTCCCTATAGTTTATCGAAGGGCAGCAGCATGTAAATATATTTATATCACTATATAATTAATAAATTTCTGAATTTTTATTAATTATGAATTTTTATTCATAATTTTTTTAATTTTTCATTTTCATCATAATGCAGATATTTTTTCTTCCTGTCAGAATCAGGATTTTGCGGATTAAAAGATTTTCAGGAACAGTATCCGGCAAATCCTGCAATCCCGAGCATCCTGATTCAGATGCTTATCTCAAATTTTTTTCTCCCTGATGAAAATTTTGCTGCGTCAGTATGTAATTTTATTTTCTTCCTGTCAGAATCAGGATTTTGCGGATTAAAAGATTTTTTGGATTAGTATCCGGCAAATCCTGCAATCTTGAGCATCCTGATTCAGATGCTTATCTCAAATTTTTTCGTCAGTATGGAATATTCCCTTCGACAGGCTCAGGGAACTTGTATATTATGTTATAATTTTTGCTGCGTCAGCATCTAAAAATATTTCCATTAGAGCCTGTTCTGCCTGCTCAATAGTTGGGGCAATGCCGTGCCACTGGTATTTATCGTGCATAAACGATATGCCATTTCCCATAACCGTTTTGGCTATTATGCAGGTCGGCTTGCAGGTTGCTCCTCTGCTGTTAGCCTCAAATTGTGCAAAGGCATCGAGGACTTGCTGCATATCATTGCCGTTAATTTCGATAACCTCAAAATTATATGCCGCGAACTTATCCGGCAGCGGATATATGGACATGACGTCTTTGACGCGACCGTCGATTTGGCAGTCGTTATTGTCTACAATCCAGCACAGATTATTGAGCTGATAAAATCCCGCCGCCATCGCAGCTTCCCAGCATAAGCCTTCCTGCAATTCTCCATCACCAGAGAGGCAAAACACCTTGCGGTCGTTTTTATCCACGAGCCTGTCTGCCATAGCCATTCCAAGCGCTATAGATATTCCCTGTCCAAGCGAACCGGAAGTTGTTTCATTGCCGGGCAAATATCCCACAGGCGATGGATGTCCCTGCAACCGCGAGCCAAGTTTTCTAAGCGAGGCAAGCTCTTCCGGCGGAAAGAATCCCGCCCGCGCCAGACACGCATATAGAATTGGCGCGAGATGCCCTGCGCTGAGCACAAAGCGGTCGCGGCTATTGTTAGTGCCGCTTGTGTCATATTTCATAACCCCGGCAAAATACAGTGCGGTCATAATCTCGGCATTTCCGAGTGAGCCTCCGCTATGTCCTGACTTAGCCAGCGCAAGAGATTTGATGATGTCGCGTTTTATTTCTGCAACTATTGGCTTGAATTCTATAAGGGGTCTTTTTTTATTTTCAAACGTTGTATTAGGAAAAGTAAACTTATTGCTCATGATTTTTATATTGCGTATTGATATTTTATAGATATAGAGTACAAAATTACGAAAAATAAACAATAGTTTTCTGCAAAGTGTAAAACTTGTGGATTAACTGTTGAACAGTTGTTAATAAACGCGCAGTAAAGTTGGCATAAATACGCATATTTGTGGATGTATGGTTTTGTTAAAAATTCAGGCATCAGGCAGTGCAAACTACAGGTACATTCTTCACTTGTTTACTATGAATACAAATAAATTTTCATCAATACTTAACAAATATTTACCACTGGCAAGTTGCGATATGTCAAGAGTTATATTTCTGCGATTTACATCATAGTTATACAATAAACTTCCAGATAATGAATAAATTTTAATCTTTCGCATAGTGTTTGGATAATTATCAATAGTTATTTTATCACTTGCTGGTTGAGGATATATCTTTAATGAAGTATACGGTTTTTCATAAATACTCACATTTTCTTTTACTTCCCAAGTGCCTTCCGTGCGTTCTATAACATTATAATTAATATTCGTTAATGTTCCTACAGCTTCAAGGCTGTAAATACCAACAGGGGTTGTTGAAGTGATATTAAAGTTGTTAGATAAACCTGTAAGCACTTCCATGGTTTCGTTATTTACGAGCACTTCTGCTGATAATCCAGGATTATCTGGACTTTCACCCTCATACGACATGCCGCTCAATGCTATGACTGTCACATCTTTAGGGATGATATACACCTTATCTGACGCTATTTGATATTTTTCATTTGCTATCTCGACAAAATATTCACCAACTCCAGTTGTTTGGCAACTTGCACTGGTAGAACCTGATATAGCGCTGTTGTCTTTATACCATTGATATGTAAGATTTTTGCCCACGGCTGTAACGCTAAGTACTTTAACATTACCATAAGTCCCTCCTACAGGTTGTTGAGTAACATTTATTGGTAGCGGATATATTGTTGTTACATACCGTAACTTAGCGTCTCCAGTAAATTCAGGAAAGTTTAGATTTTTCATTTCACAAATTAATTTTTTATCTGATAGATCAGGAGTTAAAATAAATTTGCCATCAGTACCTGATAATATGATGGATTCTTTGCTGTTTGTAATATCATACCATGTATATGATGTAATAGCCTCATCAATGCTGTATTCACTGCTTAAATCAATCCAATCAGTACAATTTATTATGCCACCATACATAGTATCTTGTGGAACATAATCATAAGTGATGTATTGTGCTTTTGGCAATGGCAAAGTTGAAAATTTAAATTGATTATTCGAACATGTTAAGCTTATTAATGCGGCAGATTGACTTACATTCAAATTAGTGAGGCGATTATTACTACAGTCTAACCTCTCCAATAGCTTACATCCATTGATGTTTAAATTTACAAGCTGGTTATTAGAGCAATTTAAATTTTTTAAATTTTTACATCCATTTGCCTCTAAATTTGTAAGTTGGTTGTTGAAACAATGTAACCAAATTAGATTTGTAAAATTATTCACATCTAAACAGTACATAAGCTGGTTATTGTAACAATCCAATCGGGTTAGGATAGCGCAATCATCGAGATTTAAATTCGTTAATAGATTATTAGAACAATTTAAATTCATTAGCTTGCTACAGCCGCCAATATTCAAATCCATTAATCTGTTGTTCTGGCAATTTAAATTGATGATTTGGTGGCATTGTTTCATATCCAAATTCGTGAGATTATTATCTTTGCAGCTTAAATCTATTAAACTTATGCAATCATTAAGGTTTAAATTTGCTAGCCTGTTGTTCCCACAGTTTAAATTTGTCAATTTAACACATTGTTTCATATCTAAGTTTGTAAGCTGGTTAGCCGCACAGCTTAAATCCATTAAGTTTATACAATCATTGATACTTAAATTGGTAATTTTATTACTGTCACAGGATACGAAAGTTAAATTTTTGTAATTGCTCAGACCTAGAGTAGTAAGTTTGTTGTTATAACAATTCAATGTATTAAGTTTTATACATTCATCAATGTTCAATTTAGTAAGCTGGTTATTGCCGCAGTATAAATTAGTTAATTTTGTACATCCTTTTATTTCCAAATTTTTTAGACGATTATCATGGCAGTATAAATTCACCAAGCATATCAATTCTCCCAACTCCAGAATAGTGATTTGGTTGTTATCGCAATATATTTCCCTTATATTTATACATCCATTAACACTTAAACTCATAAGTTGGTTATTATTGCAATACAGTTTATCTATATCTGCACATGCGTTTAAATTTAAATTTCCTGTAAGTTCTTGATTATACCAATTTATTTGACTAATTCGTTTGGGAGTGGCATTATTCCATTCAATCTTTTTGATTTTACTAACCCATGCTTCGCTTGTCTTCCAATTGATTGTATCTGTCACCTTCAATCCTAATTTTGAATAATTTCTACCTTGACATAAAAAATCCCGTAGAGCATTTTTATCGTTTTCATGGTAATTTTGTGCATTTATTGTATTGATAGCCACCAGCGCAAGCACTAATAATATATATATATTCATAATTTATTAAAAATTATTCATTATTAAATATGATACTTATATAATAAAGTATTATTTTTTTCAATAAATAATACTAACTGGAACAAAAATACAACAAAGATAATTAATAATACAAGATTATCTGAAGCTTATGCTCTGTCCACACAATTTGGATAGTCAATAATTAATACAAATGCAACAACCACTTAAATTGATATTTTGTAATAAATTACACCATTTTAGAGCATCATATTTTTGCTCTTCAGAAAGATGAAAACCTACGCATCCCGATAGCAGATAAGAAGGTTGGCAAATTCGGCACGATAGATGGTTACGGGCATATTGCTGCCATACACATGGTCGACCAGACCCCGATTGGCCGCATGTCCCGTTCAACTCCCGCCACATATCTGAAAATTTTTGATTATATCAGAGAAACATTTGCGCAAACTCAGGCAGCACGCTGAATTGGAAAACTAATTTGCTATCAATTTGTATTCGTTTTCTGTTAATTTCATAACACAAATATACAAAAAAATGTGTTAACAAACCTATATTCATTATTCCAGAAAAACAAATATAACCAAAAACAAAACTTCAGCTATTATGAGACATGGCCAATATTTGCGTGGATAGAATTATTATTTTAATTTTTCTTAAATTGCGGCTGCTTTTCAAATTAAAATACAAGAAAATATAAAAATGAGAGACCGCCAAACCCCGCTTACCAACGAATTGCAAGAATATTTGTTTGAACATTTTTCTGCGGAAGATGAATTTTTGAATGCAATTGCAAATAAATGCTGGGATGAAGCGGGCATTCCGCAGATAAACATTACGAGCTATCAGGCTAATTTCCTACAATTTCTTGTCAAATCTATTTCTGCAAAAAATATTTTAGAAATAGGAACCTTAGCCGGATATTCTGCAATCGTACTGGCTCGAGCGGCTGGCGATGATGCGAAAATTATAACCGTTGAAAAGGAGGCTAAGCATGCCGAATTTGCGCAAAAAAAAATATTGGAAGCTGGTTTGCAGGATAATATTAAGGTAATTACACAGAATGCGAGAGAGTTTATAAAATCGTTCTCGCCCGAAAATAAATTAGATTTTATTTTTATCGACGCCGATAAATCTTCATATTACAAATACTTAAATGCGTTAACTCCGTATTTGCGAGAGGGAGGGTTGTTTGTATTTGATAATGCCTTTGCTTTTGGTTTTCTTTTAGAAACAGCTCCCGAGCGCAATCCTGCCGAAGTTCGCTCAATGCTTGCATTTCATCAATATTTATTATCTCGCAAGGATTATTTTACCACGCTTGTTCCCATTGGCGACGGCTTATTGGTAAGTTTAAGAAAGCCGATATTACGTACTGAATGAGTTATTGCGCTGTATTTGACAGGGTTATGATTTTTCTTTCAAATGATTCCGCTCCGATTTGAGCGCAGAGCGGTGGCTAATAATCTTGTAAATTTTGGTTTAATAATTTATTTGGAAGCCGAGAGCGTTGTATTTGTCTTTGGTGTTGTAGAACATGCCGTGTATGCTATAACCTGAGTAATAGTAATAGTTTATCGAAATACCGATATTCTTGGAAATGTTGAATAATATGCCTGCCTGCAAAGAATTACATCCAATATTCGGTAAGTTTTCAGCACCAATAACTTTAAAATCATAACCACCCATAATATATATAAATTTATATAAGTTATAATCAAAATCAAAACCTATTTGCGGAACAAATTTATTGACATTTTCAGGAATTGTTGAAAAAATATAAGTAGCACCTAAATATGGACGTATGTTGTTGGTTTGTAATGCGATTACCAAATCTATAAATTCGCGGCTGTAGACAAAAGGTTGCTGCCAAAATTCTCCATCCGAAGAATAGCCATCGACTAAATGCGAGGAAATATGGGCAATACGAAGCCTGCTTGCAAAATTCAAATCTTCAAATAAAAATTTGCAACTGGCATTGATGCCAAAATAAAAATCCGAAGTTTCGACAGGAAATTTCATGCGTCCTTCAGAGCGCAGACGAGACAGTATAAAAAAATCGCCGCCAAGACGAGCCGTACAATTGGAATTATCGGATTTGTCAATTAAAATATTTTCATTATTTGTTTCATTGAACTGATATAAATCCAGTGAATGCCCAATATCAAGGCGCAACCTGTTGTCGTCAAATTCATAGAAAGAACCGAGTCGTGATTCTAATTGATTAGCTGTAAGCGGTTTAAAAAGCAAGCTATCGAAAGAAAATACTGGCAAGGAGCAGAAGAAAATAAAATAAATAATTAAAATATATTTGTACATATTATTGCTAAATAACTTGGTCAATAAGCATATAATTTTAAAAAAATCAGTTTCAAACTGCATGATTTATTAAAAAATATTCATAAATGTGTCGTTTCTATGCTAATATAATAGCTAATGGAGTAAAAAAACATCCAAATATAATAAAAAATAGCATCATACCTGCGGCTTTATATAATAAATCCTACTATATAAAGCATATAGTAGGACTTATGTTGTTTAGTAATTAGCTATCGCTATTTACTTTTTATTTGCCTTTTTAGGAGCTGCTGCTTTTGTTTTAACGCTTTTCTTTTCTGATAATGCTGCGCGAGCTGCTGCTATTCTTGCGATTGGAACGCGGAATGGCGAGCAGGATACATAAGCCAAGCCAACATTATGGAAAAATTCAATAGAGCTTGGATCGCCGCCATGTTCGCCGCAGATACCAAGTTTGATGTCTGGATTAGTCTTTCTGCCCTCTTTGCAAGCATGATCAACTAAATAGCCGACACCTTTGCGGTCGATTGTAACAAATGGATCAACTGCATAAATATCACGGTTTACATATTCAGGCAAGAAACGGCCAGCATCGTCACGCGATAAGCCAAGTGTAGTTTGAGTTAAATCATTAGTTCCGAATGAGAAAAATTCAGCAACTTCTGCAATTTCAGCGGCGGAGATAGCACCACGTGGAATTTCAATCATAGTTCCGACCATATAATTGAATTTTATCTTCGTTTCTGCCATTACTTCCTGAGCAACATTGCGAACGATTTGTTCCTGATGCCTTAACTCTTTCACATTGCCAACAAGCGGAATCATGATTTCAGGCTTCACTTTTTTGCCTTTCTTGATAACCGCAACAGCAGCTTCAAAAATAGCGCGAGCCTGCATTTCAGTAATTTCAGGGAATATCAGACCAAGACGGCAGCCGCGAAAACCGAGCATAGGATTGGCTTCATGCAATTCTGCTACTCTCTCTTTGATGATTTTAGCATCTAATTTCATTTGCTTTGCAAGCTCAGCCTGTTCCTTTTCTTCGTGAGGTAAAAATTCGTGCAACGGTGGATCAATAGTCCTTATAGTTACAGGTCTTCCGTCCATTGCCTGAAAAATGCCTTCAAAATCAGCACGTTGCAAAGGCAATAACTTAGCTAATGCCTTTTTACGCTGTTCTATAGTTTTTGATAAAATCATTTCACGCATTGGTTCGATTTTGCCTTCGCCAAAGAACATGTGCTCTGTGCGGCATAACCCAATACCTTCAGCACCGAATGCAATTGCATTTGCCGCCTGGTCAGGCTGGTCTGCATTAGTGCGGATTAATAATCTTCTATATTTATCAGCCCATTCCATTATCTGCTTATAGATTTGATATTGAGGAGCATCTTTCTCTTTAAGCGTTTTATTTACAAGCACTTCTAATACTTCGCAAGGGCGAGTTGCAACCTTTCCGCGAATAACTTCACCTGTTGAGCCGTCAATAGAGATATAATCGCCTTCTTTGACAGGACTGGCAATGCCGTCTAATTTAATAGTGCGGGCTTTATAGTCAATAATCAATGCACCGCAACCTGCAACGCAAACCTTACCCATTTGGCGGGCAACAAGCGCTGCATGTGAAGTCATACCGCCACGTGCAGTTAAGATACCTTCGGCAGCATTCATGCCTTTAATATCTTCAGGCGATGTTTCGATTCTTACAAGAATGACTTGTTTGCCTTGAGATTTCCACTCTTCGGCATCTTCAGCATTAAATACTACCTGTCCAGTTGCAGCACCGGGTCCAGCATTAAGACCTTTTGTTAAAAGATTGCCATCCTTCAACGCCTTGTCTTTTTCCTTCTGGTCGAAAACGGGACGCAGCAATTGGCTGACAGCATCCGGCTCAATTCTCATCAATGCTTCTTCCTGAGTAATAAGCTTTTCCTTTACCATATCAACAGCTATTTTCATTGCAGCCATGGCAGTACGCTTGCCAACACGGCATTGCAACATCCACAATCTACCTTGCTCAATAGTAAATTCAATATCAAGCATGTCGCGATAATGTTTTTCCAATATTTTGCGAATATCCAACAGTTGCTTATATGATTTTTTATCATGCTTTTCTAAAAGCTCAATTTTTTCTGGCGTGCGTGTTCCGGCAACAACATCTTCGCCCTGTGCATTCATTAAAAATTCACCATAGAAGTAGTTTTCGCCGGTTGCAGCATCACGAGTAAATGCAACGCCCGTTCCAGAATCATCGCTCATATTACCAAACACCATTGCCTGAATATTAACGGCTGTTCCCCATTCTTCAGGAATTCCATTCAGTTTTCTATAAACGATAGCACGCTCATTCATCCAGGAATTGAATACTGCACTAATAGCTCCCCAGATTTGTTCTTTTGGATCTTCTGGAAAATCTTGACCTGTCCTCTTTTTAATAATAGCCTTAAACTCTTTAACAACAGCTTTTAAATCTTCAACAGTTAATTCAACATCAAGTTTTACGCCCTTTTTCTTTTTTCTTGCTTCCAGAATTACTTCAAATGGATCTTCTTCGTCTTTCGATTCTGGCTTAAGTTCCATAACAACATCGCCATACATAGCGATAAAGCGGCGGTATGAATCGTATGCAAAGCGAGCATTTCCAGATTTATCAGCAAGCACTTCAACAGTCCTGTCATTTAACCCAAGATTAAGAATCGTATCCATCATGCCGGGCATCGAAGCTCTTGCACCTGAACGTACTGAAAGTAATAGAGGATTTTTCATATCGCCAAATTTCTTTCCAACTTCTTTTTCAACTTTTGCGATAGCTTCGTCAACTTGTTTTTTTAATTCTTTAGGATATTTCTTATTGTTGTCGTAATAGTAGGTACAAACTTCTGTAGTTATTGTGAATCCTGGAGGTACTGGAAGTCCGATGTTAATCATTTCAGCGAGGTTTGCACCCTTACCGCCGAGTAGAGATTTCATATTCTCTCTTCCTTCAGCTTTTTTACCACCGAAATAGTAAACATATTTTGCATCTTTTGCTTTTGCAGCAGAGCTAACAGCTGCCTTTTTGGCAACTTCTTTTTTAGTAGTTGTTTTCGCCATGTGAATAATATAATGAAAAGTTAATAAAAAAATCAATCAAGATTAAATATGACGTACACACGCCAAAACTATTGTATACAAAAACATCATTTCTCAATAATTTACTAAAAATAACTGCTTTTCAGTTTCATTCGAATAGCTTTATGCGCTTCATTTTTGGGGGAGGTATTTGTTCCTCTGCGGCAGTATCTGCAAGGCTGTTTGCGGGCACGGTTGCATCAGCGGCAATATCATTCGG
>JAVBOP010000005.1:0-7248 GCA_031550405.1 Kapaibacterium sp. (SeqCode) | reverse complement strand
AAAAGCGATGAACCGTTTGCCAAGTCTATCAACAGCAATCCATATCCATAAGTATCTTTTTTTAAACATACATACGTATGAAGCTCGTCGATTTCAACAATCTTTACAGGCGCATCGTTTTTAGGTAAATTCGCCTATTTTATGAATATTTTTTCATATTATGGCAAGCTGGTGAAAACTTAAACCTTCCAAATACATGTCAAGAGCTAATCGCTTTGTTTTTAAGGACTTAACATTAGATTTACTCTCAAGCAAAAAGTTAAAACCGCAGTCTTTGCAAAGATAGCGCTGACGAACCACGAAGAAAACCATGTTTAACTTTAATTTATACTGTAGCAACGTGGATAACTCATATATTTATAAATAACTTAATATTAAATAATTACAAATGCAACAAATGTATCTATAGTTTACAATACCAGAATTCATCTACTTTAGAATTGCTGCAAAATGCGGATATCGTTTTCGTAAAAATAGCGAATATCACTTATGCCAGTCCTAAGCAACGCCACCCGCTCAATGCCAAAACCGAAAGCATACCCAATATATTCGTCCGGATTAATCCCGCCATTTCTTAAAACATCAGGATGCACCATACCGCAGCCAACTATCTCCAGCCAGCCTGAATTTTTGCAGATTCTACATCCCGAACCCTTGCAAATAAAGCAAGACATGTCCATTTCTGCACTTGGCTCCGTGAACGGAAAAAACGATGGACGAAAACGAAACTGTGCATTTTCGCCGTACATGCGTTTAGCGAATGTCATCATCGTTCCTTTCAGTTCGGCGAACGACACATTTTTGTTTATATACAAGCCTTCAATTTGGTGAAATTCGGCAAGCGAGCGAGAACTGATAGCCTCATTCCGGTAAACCCGGCCGGGCATAATGCAACGGATTGGAGGATTTTGCGTCTGCATAACCCGAATTTGTACAGGAGAAGTGTGCGTTCTGAGTAAAATATTATTTTCTTTTCTATTCGATTTTATAAAAAAAGTATCCTGCATGTCTCGTGCCGGATGGTCGGGCTGAAAATTCAAAGCGTCAAAATTGTGGTATTCATCTTCTATTTGCGGACCTTCAGCAATATCAAATCCCATTGACCTGAATATTGTAATCATTTCATCAAGAATCTGGCGCACAGGATGCAGCGAACCAATCGGCATGTGTCTGCCCGGCAACGTAACATCTATGCGCGAAGTGTCGGCACTATCTGAAAAAATTTCCTTCAAACGCGCATATTCGCTTTCCGCATACTTCGATACAAGATTCAATTCCTTGCCGCAGATTGGCTTTTGCTCCGCTGAAACATTTTTTAGCTGTTCAAACAATTTCTGCAGCTCACCTTTGCGCACAAGGAACCTGCCACGCCACGTTTCCAAATCGTTAGCATTTTTCACTTGCTGCAAATGTTCTTCTATTTCTATTTTTATTTTTCTAATATTTTCTAACATATCATCAGGATATTTATTGGGATAATTAAACAATAAATTATTTGCTTCTATTTTTCATAGTTATTTCCATCAAGCCACCGAAAATATTCAAAATTTTTGGCAGTTTCATAAGATGCCATTCTAATTGATTGCATCTATTCCAAAGCTGGCTCAGGGCTTTCTACCGCTTAAATCGGACTTTACCACAATTCAATTTGATTTGCGCCATAAATAACCTGTTTATTTAGTGGATAAGCCTTGCTATCGGTCTCAAATTAATGTTTTTTATTCTAAAATCCAAATAAAATCAAAATTTAAAATATTGCTGAGTATTTCTATTCTAAAACTGGCATTTTCTTATTGTTATCCTTTGAACTTATACTTCCCAAACACGCATCAGGCTTGCTTATTTTCATTAGCGGCAACATCAATAAATATTTCGTGCATGCTTGGAGTTTCATTAGAAAATGATATTATATCTGCATTTTGATTGACAGTTTCAATAAATTTTTGCTTAAAAAACGTGGAGTCTATTATCTTAAATATCGCTCTGCCATCAATATCAGATATGATTTCTATGCCCGAAAAAGTGGTGAAATCAATTGTGCCAGAGTATTCTAAAATAATAGAATTTTTTCGATAAGAATTTTTTATGTCGGCAACATTGCCCGAAAGCACGATTTTGCCTTTGTTAATCATACAAATTTCGTCGCACAATTCCTCAACTTGCGACATGATATGAGTGGACAAAATGAGCGTTTTTCCAATAGATTTCAGTTCCAAAATAACAGATTTCAGCAGTTCGGTATTTATCGGATCGAACCCCGAAAACGGCTCGTCGAGAATTATAAAATCAGGCGAATGAATAATGGTTGCAATGAATTGAATTTTCTGCTGCATTCCCTTGGATAGTTCTTCTATTTTCTTGTTTTTCCAATTGGTTGCACCCATTTTATCGAGCCAGTAAACAGCTGCATTTTCGGCTTCTTTTCTGGACATTCCCTTCAAAGTTCCAAAGTATATTATTTGTTCAATAACTTTGATTTTTTTGTACAAACCTCGCTCTTCGGGCAGATATCCGATTCTATTTTGCGTGTCAGAATTTACTTTTTGGTCAAACAAAAATATATCGCCTTCGTCTGGCGCAAAAATATTGCAAATCATGCGTATAAGAGTAGTTTTGCCTGCACCATTTGGACCAAGCAAACCAAAAATATTCCCTTTCTTGACGGATAATGAAATGTTATTCGAAGCAATATATTTGCCGAACCGTTTTGTAACATTATTAATTTTAAGAACTTCCATAATACAATTATGATAACATTATTTAAAACATATTTATGAAAAATAATTCATAAATATGTCAGAAATATTATAAAAATAGCTCGCATAGAAATTAAATTGTGGATAATATTAATTTTTCCAACGCTGAAGGCGAGGTATATTATGAGCAAAAAATTTAGCTAGAAAACGAGGAAATTTCATTTCCACCAGTTTATTGACCACAAACATACGCATTTCTTCGGCAGTACAATCCATTGTAAATTTGTCATTTTGATAGCAATGGCTGCAATAAAGTAACGACTTGGAGCCATCGGCGTTTGTTCCGCCGCCATTTGCATCTTTTTTAAGCGGCATACCGCAGCTTTGGCACATGGTATTCTTTTTCATAAACAATATATTAAAAAATATTAATTTTACTTCACAGCTTCTTGTCTGTCTGGTGTCTTTGTGGAGAAATCCAGGTTATTGTATTTACACCTTTTATATAGCGAAAAAAGCCTGCTATCATCGCTATATTAGTTGTTTTTGATTAAAATAATTTTTCTAAATTATTAGTTAACTTTTTCCAATCAAAAGTATTGCATACAAATTTACGCCCATTTAGTCCCAATGTATTTGCTTTTTCGCTATTTGTAAGCAAATCAATTATATATTTAGCATATTCTTCAGTGGTATTGGCGATTAAAATTTCTTCATTGCGTTTTGCTCCCAATGAATCATTGGCTAAATTGGAGGTTATACAAGGCAACTCCATGCTCATAGCTTCTAGCAGTTTATTTTGCAATCCTGTACCTATTTGCATTGGCGCCACAAAAATACGACTTGCTGCATAATTTTGGCGAATATCATCAACCCATCTGCTAACATGTATATGAGTATCTTCCATCGCTATTATTCTGGGTGGCGGCGCTGCTCCAGATATTAATAATCTCACTTCTGGCAATGTCTTGCGTACAATAGGTAAAATTTCTTTTATTAACATTTCTGCAGCTACAATATTGGGCAAATAAGACATTCGACCGTTAAAAATAATATCATATTTTTTTTCAACATCTTGTGGCGCAAAATAATTAAAATCTACTCCATTCGGAACAATTATAATTTTATGCTTTTGAGGATGTGTCAACAATTCTCTATCTGGGATTGAAATTATGGTTTTATTGTTAAACCACTCAAAAATATCATTTTCATATTTTTGCAAATGCTTATGCTCATAATAAAAAATCAATTTGAAGAAATATGAAGACTTTTTAGACAAACGCAGCATTCCTTGTGAAAACGCATCTTGATAATCAAGAGTTTTGGGAATATGTAAATCACGGGCATATTCAGCAGTTCTAAATAACTGACAATATATATGGTCGGGCTGTGTACGATTACACAATTCATTTAAATATTTTTTAGCTTTTAACGAATAATAATATCCTACCTGAAGTGGCTTAGCTGAACAAAAAGCTTTAATCATATTGCATAGAATTAAAAATTTATTTAAATGGAAAAAATGTACTTCTGAACAATACATGGCTAAATGTTCCTCAGCTTCTCTGATATTTGTTTTATTGTCATCATTAAGAGCAAAAAGAATAATTTCATTTTTTTCAGATAGACAGCGGATCTGATGATACGCCCGAAGCTTATCTCCTTTATCCAATGGCCATGGAATGCGCGAAAGTATTATTAAAAGTTTCATCAAAATAATTCATAAATCATGCTTGAATTGCACTTGATTTGTTGGGTAAAAATTAAATAGTAAATTTTACAGTTGATATTTTTAAATTTCAGAATGAATAGATTTTTTTCTAAAAAAATATTCATAAATAAAAATATAGGCTTATACTATAGCATGGAAACATAAATTTGGATTTTTACTTCATCAAAATTATCAGGATGATCTTTTTCATACACTTCGAATTCTGTGTTAAATGCCCGACCTTCCCTATTTTTATTGAATGTACGCCATGTTGGAATCAGGCAGTCAGGCAATGCGCCTACAAGAAAATATTCCTGATATTTCATTGCAGGTACAGTAATTCCGACCATTCCTTCCGGAATTTCAGACAATGAACTAACTTGGCAGCCTACGATTACATCAAAATCGCTGTAATTATTTCTGAAATTTCTATAGGCACAATACAATTTATCGCCCAATTTATTGGGAATATTATTTTGCATATTTCCCATCAAAAATTTCATCCACAAATTACTTATATCTGCACCACATTTTTCATTACTATAAGTAGTCTCGGCTAATATGCCAATAACATAAAATTCATTTATATGAATTTTTTTTAATTTAGTTAAACTATATTTCACGTTTTTTAGATATTAATTTTAAAATTTTGACTGTAGATTTAATTCGTGGCTGAAGGCTGTTCTGCTTGTTTTGCAGCTTCTTCGGCGGCTTTCTTTTCCGCATTGTATTTTGCCAAAACCTGCTTCTTATTTTCGATTTGTTCGGGCGTCATATCAGAAAAATGATATAATAAATCCTTGCGATAGTAGGTTGAGTAATCGAAAATTTTTGTACGATATATTGCACCTGTTGGACACGCTTCCTCGCAAAGCGTGCAGTAGCAACATAATCCAAAATCTATATCAAATTTTGAAATTAATTGTTTTTTAGGTTTACCTTTTTCATCGAGTGGCACATCCGTATCTGTAGGAGCAACCTTAACCGCTTCTATTTTAATGCAGTTAGAAGGGCATGCTTTTACACAGGCCAAACATCCGATACATTTATCAATTGCGACTTCAATGCGATTGCGTTCTGTTTCTGGCAAAGTAGGATATGCATCAAACTGTTCCGGATACCGACGGGTAACTTTTGACTTAAAGATATAACTTGTTGTTATCTTCATGCCTTGCAATGGGGTTACCAACCCTTCAATAATATTTTTAAAATATTGTACCATAATTCTATAAGCGCTTTATTGATTTTTTTTTATTTTTCTTCCTACATGCACATGGTGTATAGGGCGATTGCGAAGAAACAGACTAAGCCGCATGGGACAAGGACTTTCCATGTTAAATACATAAGTTGATCTACTTTTAATCGAGGCAATGTCCAGCGAACGATGATTTGAAATATCACCAGACCAACGGCTTTCGCAATAAACCAAATAGGCTGAAAATAAGGCTGATTCAAAAAATCACCAAATGGAGAGTTCCAGCCTCCAAGAAACATCACAGTTACAAGCGACGAGACTATAAACATATTCGCATATTCTGCCAAATAAAACATTGCAAACTTCATGCCCGAATATTCCGTAGAATAGCCCGAAACAAGCTCCGATTCGCCTTCAGGCAAGTCAAACGGCGTGCGGTTAGTTTCTGCAAGCGATGCTATGAAATACATTACAAACAGCGCAAAAGTGAATGGCATTACAATCCATTTTGCGACGCCCGCACCGCTGCCGCCAAGTATATTCCAGTTCCAAAACCAGCCATCTTGTCCCGCCACAATCGTTGCCATATCAAGCGATCCCGCCATAGTTGCAACCGCAAGCAAGCATATTGAAATTGGAATTTCATAGCTCACCATTTGCGAAGCAGCGCGCATTGAGCCAAGAAGCGAATACTTGTTATGCGACGCCCATCCGCCAATAATGATGCCAACAACACCAAACGCACTAACTGCAAACGCATAATACAAACCAACATTCAGACTTGATGGAATGAATATTTCACCAATCGGCAACACCGCAAAAGCCATCAATGCGCCCATAAAGACAATAAATGGCGCAATATTAAATAAAAGTTTATCAGCTTTGTCAGGAGTGATGTTTTCCTTTTGCAGGAGTTTGATAACTTCCAGCAGAGGTTGTCCCACTCCATGCCACGTGTTTCGCCATGGACCATACCTGCGCTGCATCCATGCCGAGACTTTAAGCTCCGCAAGAATCGCAATTAATGCGTAAACAGTAATAAATGCTATAATTAGCACCACACAGCCAACATAGCCAATTATATTTTCACCAACTAAAGAGTAAATTATGTTATTTTCCATAAGTTATTTTTATTTGATTAAATTGTTGATATTAAAACTTAAAGCCTATTTATATACACTGCAAATATAAGAAAAAGTTAATAATCAGCAATGAATATAAGGTTGCTAAAGCGGAGTGCCAGTTTTTATTTTAGCGGTACCATCTTTCAAAGCATTAGTTGAGCTTTTACTATTTTCTACTCCGCCTCCACAAACCCAGTATATTGTTCCTATAATTATAGCAAATTTACAATTGAGTTGAAACAAGTATTTATCTAAAGGCAAACCTAATGTAATCTATAATATTTTCAATGGTTTGAAGTATTTTTTATTTCTCATATTAAGTCCTGCCAAATCGTCTCTATAATTAAAATGTGTCTGCGATTCCGTCATCGTGTGATGCTCTGGAATATCCTCAAAAGATTTGCCATAACAACTGTTTATATTTGTATAAACATATTTAATATTTTAAGTTATGGCTTTTGCCTTCTCATAAGTCTTCTTGATGCACTTCAAACTTTCATTGCCGATTTCAAATGCAATAAT
>JAVBOP010000228.1:0-7605 GCA_031550405.1 Kapaibacterium sp. (SeqCode) | reverse complement strand
GATTAAGAGCAACAACTGTATCGTAAGTAGAAACTATAGGAGAACTAATTGGTTTGTCTGAAACGACAACCACGCAATTAGCTGTACCACCGCGCATTTCAGGACCATAAGAAGGCATCCAGCATACTTCTTTGCCTTCCAGCATGCCTGCATAAGCTAATATTTGTCCCATCGAACGGACACCCTGTCCGCCAAAACCGGCGAAAAGAACTTCTTCTGTCATATTATTTGCCCTCCGGAGTTTTAATATCGCCAAGCGGATAGTATGGCAACATCTCATTATTAACAAAATCATTTGCTTGAACTGCCGACATTTTCATATTAGATGGGCAATTCGTAACTACTTCAACAAGGCAGAAGCCTAAACCTTGTTTTTGATATTCAAAGGCATTATGTAATGCTTTTTTGAGCTTCTTTACATTTGGTGCTTTGTGTACAGAATGGCGTGTAACATAAGCAACGCCTGGTAATTCCGCAAGTAAGTTGCTTATTTTCAATGGATAACCCATAGTATGCACATCTCTACCATGTGGTGAAGTTGTTGATTTCATACCTGGCAATGTTGTTGGCGCCATTTGTCCGCTTGTCATGCCATATATACCATTATTGATAAATACAACAAGTATGTTTTCGCCACGACTTGCTGCATGAATAGTTTCGGCAGTACCAATAGCTGCTAAATCGCCATCGCCTTGATATGTAAATACAAATCTGTCTGGCATTACGCGTTTGATACCTGTAGCAAATGCACAAGCTCTGCCATGTGGCGCTTGCTGCATATCAACATTCATGTAATTATATGCAAATACTGAACATCCAACAGGTGCAACGCCAATTGTTTTATCTTCAATGCCCAACTCTTCAACTACTTCCATGAGAACTTTATGCACAGTTCCATGCCCGCAACCCGGACAATAGTGCATGTTTACATCAAGCAGGGTATCAGGTTTTTTATATACAATATTTTCTGGTTTGATAATATCTTCGTTCATGGCTACTCCTTACTTCTTAATAAAAAATTGTTCAAATTTCTCTAATATTTCAGCAGGAGCAGGTATCATACCACCCATTCTACCGAAAAATTCAACCTGTGTTTTTCCACAAACAGCTAATCTAACATCTTCAACCATTTGTCCAGCATTCATTTCTACATCTAATATGCCCTTAACTTTGCCTGCTAATTGGCTATATATATCATAAGGGAATGGATATAAGGTAATTGGGCGAACAACGCCAACTTTATAGCCTTTTTCTCTTGCCATTTCAGCAGCTTTGTTACATATTCTCGCACCTAAGCCGAAACCTGTAAATATATAATCAGCATCTTCAACATTATGAGTCTCAAAAAGAACTTCATTCTTTTCAATAGTTCTATATTTTGCCTGTAGATGATGATTGATAATTTCCATTTTTTCTGGCTGTATATTCAGCGAAGTAATAAAGTTACGCATTTTGCGAGAACCACGTCCTGTTGTAGCCCATTCTTGAGGTAATTCTGCATCAGTTTTGCGTGGCATTTGTTCAAAAAGCTCAACTTTTTCCATCATCTGACCAACAGCACCATCAGAAAGCAACATGACCGGAGTTCTGTATTTTTCAGCCAATTCAAAGCCTTTCTTCACATGATCAACCATTTCTTGAACACTTGAAGGAGCAAGTACTATGATTTTATAATCGCCGTGCCCGCCACCTTTAACTGCTTGAAAATAATCAGCTTGCGATGGTTGAATAGTGCCAAGTCCGGGTCCCCCGCGAACAACATTCGCAAGAAGACAAGGTACTTCCGCACTTGCCATATATGAAATAGCTTCCTGCATCAAACTGATGCCGGGGCTTGATGAAGTAGTCATTACTCTTTTACCACAACCTGCCGCACCGTGAACCATGTTGATTGCTGCAACTTCACTTTCTGCTTGCAATACAACCATACCTGTTCTTTTCATTGGTTCTTGCTCTGCAAGATACTCAAGTACTTCCGATTGCGGGGTTATTGGATAGCCGAAATAAGCGTCGCATCCCGACCTTATCATTGCTTCGGCAAGGGCTTCATTTCCTTTCATTAATCTAATTTCGCCCATTATTTCTCCTGTATTTTTTATTAAAATAAATTCATAAATTATTTAACTTGATAAACCGTAATTGCTCCCTCAGGACAAAGAACACCGCATGTAGCGCAACCAACGCAACCTGGGTTTGCCTGAACAGCATATAAGTAACCTTTCATATTAATTTCATTTCCTAATATGATTGTTTTTTGCGGACACGCAACTATACATACTTCGCAACCTTTGCAAAGCTCAGTATCAATTACGATTTTTCCTACAGCTTTTGCCATAAATCCTCTCTTGATGAATTAATTTTTATTATTTGTGTGTATTTAATTGGTTTGAAGGGTTATGTGGAAAATCATAGCGCATATAGATATGATTAACACAAAGTGCAATATAATATAATAAATGTAAATACCCAAACAGTATTGCATATTTGCAGCATATTTATGCCGTTTTAAACGGTATCCGCAAACTTTATAGCTTATATTTTCCTGATAAAGCGGCGCCAATTATGCCCGTTTCATGTAAAAATTTGGCAGGGCGAATCTGAATCTGCCCGGCAATTGAAGGCAGCGCGTGTTTTCTAACAAAATCCAATGCAGTGTCAAGCAAGATATCGTGAGCCTGCGAAATGCCGCCGCCAATAATGAACAGTGGAATATCCATAAAATTAGCAACAGAAGTTATGGCAATTCCAAGATATTCGCCTGTTTGCTTCAAGCAACTTATTGCTATTTCGTCATTTAAGCTTGCCGCTTTGGAAATGTCAAGCACATCAAAATCTTTACCATAAAGTATCGAATTATGGTTTTTGTCGAGCATGTTTTGGGCTAATTCAATGATTTGAGAGCGCCCTATAATCTCTTCCAAAATACCGCACCTATAGCTAAGCGGACTATTTTTTAACGACTTATCAATAACAATATGCCCTATTTCTCCTGCACCTCCATTCTTGCCTTTATAAATTTGCCCATCAATTATTATAGCACCGCCCACACCCGTTCCAAGCGTGATATAAATAAAATTATCTTCATTTTTCCCATTACCAGCATGCAATTCTGCGAGTGCGGCGGCATTGGCATCGTTATCGAAAGCTATGGGATAATCATATTTTGAGCGAAAATATTTTCCAATATCAACATTTTCACAATAAGGGAAATTTGGTGCAACTAATATATTATCAAAAGAATTAACAACTCCCGGAATGCCAAAACCAATAGAAATTATGTCAGGATAAATGAATAAAAATTCATCTATCAACACGCATATCCTGTGAAATATTTTTTCCATTGCCAAATGGCTTTCAGTCGGTATACTCTTTCGGAAAATAATTTCATTTTCATTATTTATAACACCCGCTTTAATTGTCGTTCCGCCAATATCAATGCCAAGATATAGATTATTTTCCATTAATAAAAAGCCCATGTAACAGATAAGCAAAATTCTCGCGATTGCAATGGGTAATAGGCTAAATACGATATATTATTGCCGATTATATCGTTCATGATGTTATTCAAATTCATGCGAACAAAAGCATTTCCCAGCTTTGCGCTTATAAAAGCGGAAAATCCATTAAAACAAAATTTATTATAAATGTCTGAATATGAATACGCCTTGAAAAGAGGATTGTAATAAAATGGTTTATTATTAAATAGCATTGTACCCGAAATTCCACCGCTAACGATGCTCGTTCCTTTAGTGTAAGTATATTGTAATAATAAAGATAGATAAGTATTTAAATTGTCATTCTCATCGTCAAAATAGCTTTGCAAATTTGCAGCACATTTCATGTTGTTTGTTAAATTTAAATTAATTTTTCCCGCAACACCATACAAATTTTGTTGTGAAATATCCAGCAAAACGGGAGTAAAAGTATATATACTGTCTTTGTTGAATTTCAATAAAACAGGATTATTTATTTGCCTGAAAAATAAATTTGCATTAACTTCAAATTGCTTATAATCAGTTTCAATCCCCAAAATAGCCAAATTATGCTTTTCATTTCTATAATTAAAAATCGGCATTGGCTTTGTTTCACACGTCGAGAAATCTGCAAATATCTTTGAATTTTCTGACAAATTGAAATTTATTTTTACTCCGAATGACAATAAATTTTTATCAAATAAATTTTCATATCTCATACCTGTAGATACATTTATGAATTTAAATTCATAATCAGCCAATGCAAACAAAGAATATCCTAATCCATTTATGCCATTTGTTAATATAGTAGTTGGCATGTTATAATATGAAAGTTCAGAACCTAAATCCAAAGAAAAATTATCCAGAAATTTATACTTTAGTGCCGCATTAGCTCCTGTTACAATGTAGCTGGAAACATCTTTTCCTGAAGAGTCAAGAACAATTAATTTTTTTTCATTTTCCCAAAAAATATTATTTTCATTATTGGTAAAAAATAGATTTGCATTTAATACCAGATTTGTATCCGATGTTACGGAAGAATATGACAAAATCACATCATTCCGATATTGGCGATCATGCAAATCTGTAAAATTTGTAGCAACAAGATTCGGCATGTTGTCGTTCGTATTATATTGCTCAAAAGCAATACCTCCAAAATCGCCAACTCCATAATTTTCAAACAGATACATCAAAGATGCCGTTGAATATTTAGATAAATTATATTTTAGCATAGCACGAATATTCCATGATTTTACATTAGAATTATCATAACTTCCATCGGAAAACATGCTGCGAAATCCAGCTGTAAAATTCCAATTCGGCAAAAAATTTTGACTGAAAATGCCGTCAATTGCAATATGCTTATAATCCCCCTGATTATACCAAATCTTTGTATATGGCTTTGAAATATTGTAGATAGGCGGTTGTATATTTGTAGTAGCGCCTGCCGAACCGCCCAAAACAGCACTTGCCATTCCAGTTAGCAGCTCTATATTGCCTATAAATTCGGGTGAAAAAGAGTTATAATTGGCTGCACCATAAAATAAATTGTTGTGATTATTGGTACTTACCATCATTTGGTTTGCAACAGGCAAAGCTCCAAAAACAGAAAATGCAGTCGAATTTCCAGCAACGCCAAGGTCTAAAGGATAAAATATTTCATTATTAAACAATATTTCATTAATTGTATAATAGTTTATAAATGGAATTTGCTTCGCTGAAATATTCTCACTATTTTCGTGAATTTTTCCATGAAACGCATTAGTTTCAAACAGTTCCGGCAGCTTTGCAACAGTATTTGTATCTTGTTTTACAGGATAAATTTTTAAACTATCGTTTATGTTGTTTTGTGCATACAACTCACACATTGCTGTAAGCGCAATAATTATAATAGCCTTATAGACAGTTATCAATTATGATTTTTTTTTAATAAATGTGAACACAATATTCTTTAGATAACGATATGTATCGCCAATTATTTAATTTTACATCAGATAATATCGACAAGTTATATCTTAGCAATTCACAGCTTCGCCGAATGCTTGGGCTGCTGCTTCCATAACAGCTTCGCTTAATGTTGGATGGGCATGAATCGTGTTCATTATCTGACGTGCTTTTACGCCATTTGCTTTAGCAACACAAAGCTCTGCAAGGATTTCGGTTACATCTGGACCTATCAAATGCGCTCCCAATAACTCGTCTGTTTTTTCATCAATTACCAACTTTACAAAACCACGAGCATCTCCAATTGCATGCGCTTTACCACAAGCTGTAAATGGAAATTTACCAATTTTAACATTAAAACCAAGCTCTTTCGCTTTTGCTTCGGTAATACCAACAGAAGCAACTTGCGGCTGGCAATATGTACAGCCCGGAATATTTTTATAATCAACATCTTTTTTATGCCCTGCAATACGCTCGGCAACAGCAACACCTTCTGCCGATGCTTTATGTGCAAGCCATGGAGCGCCGGCAATATCTCCAATCGCATATATATTTTCTATGTTGGTTTGAAGCATATTATTTACAGGCAAGAAGCCTCGCTCTGGTACAATACCAACATTTTCGAGTCCAATATTTTCTATATTTGCCTGAATACCAATAGCATTCAATGCCAAATCAACTACTAATGTTTCCTGCGTGCCATCTTTTTTCTCTACTATAACCTCAACGTTTTCGCCATTGCGTTTTGCGGAAAGTACCTTTGTTTCTGTTAAGATACGTATTTTATCCTTGCGATAATTCCGCTCCAATTCTTTTGAGACTTCAACATCTTCTATTGGCAATAATCTATCCTGCATTTCAATAATTGTTACTTGCGAGCCAAAAGTATTATAGAAATAAGCAAACTCAACGCCAATAGCACCAGCACCCATAACTACTAATGATTTCGGTATATTAGACTGAATCATAGCTTCTCGGCTTGTGATGATTTTCTCCCTGTCTACTTCAATATTTGACAGCATACGAGGTCTTGCACCAGTTGCTATAATGATATATTTTGCTTCAATAATATCGGTAACTTCGCCATTTTCATTCTTCACTTCGACAGTGTTTTTCGTCTTTATTTCGCCGCTGCCAATAATATGCTGTACATTATATTTTTTAAATAAAAACGATATACCTTGCGACATACGGGCAGCAACATCACGGCTGCGCTTCACCACTTGTTCAAAATTGATTTTTACATCAGGAATTTCAAAGCCATATTCATTTGGCTTTTTGAGGAAGTGCATATATTCAGCACTTTTAAGAAGAGCCTTTGTTGGAATACAGCCCCAATTCAGGCAGATACCACCAAGATGAGCTTTTTCAATACAAATAGTTTTTAAGCCTAATTGAGATGCGCGAACCGCAGCAACATAACCGCCGGGACCAGCACCAATAACAACAACATCAACAGAATGATTATTCATAGTTTTTTTTTAGTACTTTTTACAGGTTAATAAATAAAAGCTCAAAGATAGCAATAAATTTGGAGATAAGCATAAAGACACGAAGTCTCCAATATCCTTTTGCTGTCATTAAATTTACGGCTGGTTCTTCAGTACAAATGTGGTATCACGCATGGCGAAAGCCGAACCAAAGAATCCATAGCAGTTGGTATTGCCCTGCACACTGCTAAAACGCGGGTCCAGCACGCTCATTTGGGCAGTTTGCTGAAACCAGCGAAGATAATTGGCATCGGGTATCCATATTCCAATATCGTGCAAGCCAAACCATTTCAGGATATGCCAAACCACAGACGTTTTGGTGCTGGGCATTAGCGAAATGACAGATGTTTCTCTATAGGAATTTTCATTGCGCCTTGGAGAGTATGTGCGTCGGTTTAACTCACTGGTTGGATTAGTCAGATACATTCCGTAATTCAATGTATCTAAGCAGGTTACAGATATTAAATACATTTGAGAGACAGCTGATTTATTCCAAATTAATGTGTCGGTCGATGGCAATTTTAAGGAATCAGGATATTGTAAAGTGTCTTTTAATTTTTGAATCCAATATGTAGAATCCGGCGTTGTAGTGGTTCCCGTGATAGATACAGTATCGTTTATTGATATATATATATCGTATTTTGTGTTTTTCCTTATCAAGTATGTCGTATCTGGATAATAATACCCTGACTTACCAA
>JAVBOP010000135.1:0-5983 GCA_031550405.1 Kapaibacterium sp. (SeqCode) | reverse complement strand
TCGAATTGGAGGCGCTGGTCATGGCGATTGTGGTCATTCAAAGTGGCGGGGATTTGAAAAAAACGGAATTACAGGAACCATAAATGAAAATTAACCATACGAAATATAATATACTTACAGATATTCCGAACAGGAGTGGGTTAATCCCCCTCCTTACAAAGGAGGAGGACTGAGGGGTGGTGTATAACTAACATCAATATCCCGTCTCTCTAATATCTGTGATGCTGCTTAGCGAGATTTCGACTCCGTTGACCACAAGAACGGTGCCTTCTGCCTTGAAGCGCACGGACTCTATCTTTCCAACGGTAAATGTTTGGGCGTTGGATGTAATGCCATCATTTTCATACAGTTCGACTTCGACATTATATTTTCCGGGCAGCATACGATTGCCTGCTTTATCTTTGCCGTCCCAAGCGATAGAATATTCGCCCGTTGTGCATTGAGATGGCGTAAGGTCAATAGTTGTGATTAAATTTCCCGCATTATCCTTGATTTTCATTATGCCGGAATTTACGGGATATGGAGTTTTGAAGCCGATTGCGGTAGGATTAATTCCGTCAAAATCCAAAGTTTTTGAACTCGCTTTGGCATATTTACCTATCATTCCCGGCAATGCTGTATTCTCCATACTCATCGCGAGGACACTGAATAATTCCACTTGATCATTTAATAAACTTTTGATGTCGGACAATTGCTCCAGCTGGGAAAATGTTGCTAACTGTTGTGCAAACTCCTGATTATCATAAGGCTTAGTAGGATTTTGATTTTTCAGCTGATATGTAAGCATTTGCAAAAAATCCGTTTTCTGTTGTTGTCCTATATTTTGTGTTGCCATTGTTGAGAAAACGCCCATTGTTCCTGCATTTCCATTTGAAGCAACATTATTAGTATATGCCATAACTTCCTGTTATTATTAATAATTATACATATTTTTCAATTATTTTACCTTGCTTGAAGTGATATTTCACTTTATTTGCAAAGTCATTTTTGGGCTCATCCTGAGCTATATTGGCGATTGAATTTACAAAGTTGCGCCTTGTACCTTGCTCATCCTGCTTATTATTTTTGTTGTGATTTTGCTTGTCAAAAAATTGGTCTTTCAAATTATCATTGGATTTTTCAAAGCGATATTCGACATCATTTGTGCTGGTTTTATTAAACAGTTCCTTCAAGGAACCTATATTTTTTTCAATAGCTTGCAGCGATTCAGAATTATCGGATTTGAAATTGATTGTTAATTTTTCATCATTTGAATTAACTTCAACAAATATAGTGCCAAGCGATTCCGGAGTCATAACCAGCTTTACAGTACCGTTCGAATTGTGCTGTAAATTTTGTGCATATTTCATAACAACTTGTGGATAATCTTGCAGAGTTACATTTCTAACTTCTTTGTATTTAAATAGATTAGAGTTATTTTTGTCTAAAATGTTTTCAAACTTATTTTTCGCAATATTTTGCTCGCCAAAATTTATATTGGAAAAAACCGGCGCATCACCTTTGTGATATTGTGTGTGATTATCATCATTTTGGTCAAAATTATCCTGCTTTGTTTTATCTTGATTTATGAATAAAAATTCATTTTTCTCTATATTTTCATTTTCCGAAAAATTTGGTTTCACATCGCTTTTTGTCGTTGAATTAAAAGTAGATTCTGGCACAGGAAAATCATTTTTGTCCAAATTATTATCCTGCAATTCACTTAATTTATAATCAGAATGGTTTATATCGATATTGCTATCATTATCCTGTTTTTGAATAATTTCAGGCGGAGTTTTTGCCAGATTTTGGAGTTGAAAATCAATATCAATTGTCGATTTATGACTAATTTTTAATTCTATTTTTTCGCTGTTTTCAATGGATAAATTGTCAGATAATTTTAAATTCGAATCATTTAACTTGCTTATTTTCAAATGGCTTGTAACTGGAATTGAAATTCCAATTGTTTGCGGTGAAATCATCTCGAAATTTTCATCATAAAGAACAGCCTCAAGTTTGTTCGCAGAATTTGAATTCTTAATATCTTTTGGAATTAAATCATAATCAATAAATTTGGAATTAGAATTGCTGTTATAACTTATTTGCGTTATATTATTATCTGTTACGCTATTTGAAAAGTCAAAGGTATTTGTTTCTTTAAAAGTAATTTCAGTTTTTGTTTGCTTATAATTTTGAATATTATTTTCAGAAATTTGTTCCACATTTTGTGAAATATTAGTTTTAGATTTTATTTCATTTTTATTTTTTGTAATACCTTGAATTATATGGTTATTATGAGAATTTGATATTTCTGTTTTGCCAATATTTGGAGTTATGTTATTTGGCGTATTTTCGATAGGAAGTACATTTTCTGGTTCAATATTTGGCTTCTCAATTGGATGAAAATTTTCACTTTCCTGATTGTTCGCTAAATTAATACTTGGAGCATTTTGCATAATATCATCAGAAAATACAACCTTATCATCAACAATGCTAAGTTCTTGTTTTTCACAAATTACAAATGAATTTCCGTTAATATTGTTGTTTTCTAAAATATTTCGAGAATTATGAATATTTTTTAATAATTCTTGGTTATTACTATATTTTATTGGGCTTATTTCAAATAAATTTTCCGATGTTGCTAAATCATGGTTAGAATTTTTTAGATTAATTTTGGTAGATATATTTTGCGCGCCAATCAAATTATTTTGAATAATACTTTGAATTTGCAATAGATAATCTATATTCGTTATCTTCGATGTATCGTCACTTGCAGCAAGTTTAACATCCGTATCTTCTTGTTTTATATCAAGTTGTGTGATTATATCTTTTGTAATATTATTTTGTTCTGTATTCGCATCGCAAAGCAAAGCCTCAAACAAATTGGAAATTTCAAAAGTATTTTCCAGCTCGTTGTTGGATGCAAAATCGCTTTGAACAAAATTATTCATCCATGAAATTATGTTCATATTCATCGTAAATTAGTACGTCCTGCACTCAAAATTCTTGTTTCTGGAATTACGCACGCAAATAATATACCAATGAAAAATGCTTGCAGCTTTGCACAAAAACAAGCAAAACAAGGTCAGACTATTGCCAATATTCTCAAACAAATTTTGAGAAAAGTAGAATATTACGCAAACCAAAGGATAGCAGAGCTTATATATTTTAACATTGCATATTCCATTTTTTATTCCTAATTATTACTTGGATTTTTTGATTTTTATTGAATATGGGATGGACTTTGCGCCACGAAGAATATCAAATTTCAAAGTCTCGCCAACCATCGCATCGCCAATCGCAATTAGATAATCTTCGCGCCGATTGATTTTTCGACCATTAATTTTATCTATCACATCGCCAGTTTCAATGCCGACATCGCTTGCCGGCGATTTGTTATCAACCTGATATACAAAGATGCCGTCTTTTTTCGTCAGCTTGTAATATCTTGCAATATCTTCATCTATCTCGCGCACATCAATTCCGATATAGCTGTTCCGCTCAATTTTGACGTCCCTTTTCAGCAAGTCTATTATTTCCTTAATCCTGTTAATAGGAACAGAAAAACCGAGCCCAATACTGCCCGCACCCTGATAGCTGTTCGAAGTCGAAATTATCATCGTATTCATGCCAATAACCTCGCCCAAAGAATTGACAAGCGGACCGCCGGAATTACCCGAACTAATAGCTGCATCAGTCTGAATCATATCCTTATATACGCTATAGCCGCTATTGCCATTTTGCTGGAAAAAGCTAATTCCGGTATTTGAAATAACACCAACGGTTATAGTTGGCTTGGCATTATAATCAAACAGTCCAAATGGATTGCCAAAAGCTATAACCCATTCTCCTATAATAGAGTTATCGGAATTTCCCAATTTGAGGTATGGGAAATTTTTGCCCTTAATTTTAAGCAGGCAGACATCG
This sequence comes from Kapaibacterium sp. (SeqCode), assembly GCA_031550405.1. Lineage (GTDB taxonomy): Bacteria > Bacteroidota > Ignavibacteria > Kapaibacteriales > UBA2268 > JAVBOP01. The sequence goes on along the minus strand of JAVBOP010000135.1, from coordinate 2,077 downwards.
CTAACCATGTCGGCGCCAATAATTTCGGCATCATATTTTTCGCCATTTGTCATTGTTACAATAATTTTTGAGGCATTACCTGCAACATGGTGATTGGTCAAAATATAGCCGTCGGGCGAGATGATGAATCCAGAGCCGAGGTCTTTTATCTCATATTTGCGCTTGTATGTTCCGCTGCTGCCTTCGCCCCAAATCCAGTCAACCATGGGATTTCTGGCGTAAGTTTTCTCCTTAACCTCTGTAACGTTTATACCAACAATTGCGGGACTGCATACAGTAACAGCCTTGGTGATTGCATTTTGGCGTGAAGAGGCGATATTGTTTTGTGTTTTAAGAAATTCAACGTCGTTGCTATTTGAATTTATATATACCTGTGCATAATCCTTGTTTTTTTCGTTATTAGAATTATTGTCGTTTTGTGCTGAACAGGCGTCAGTTAGAACAAGCAAAGCCAAACCATTCAATAATAAAATTTTTTTAATAAACATTTTATCCAAATTTTAATATGATACAAAAGCACTACTAATATAAAAAAAAACGCTGATATAGCTCGCAACTTATGCTATATGAAGATATTTTCATGATTCAGCAGCGTATTGTTATATTTTGTTAATTACTTATAAATACAGTAGGTTGCAATTATGATTCAGAGTGCAGCTTTTGCCAATACTTCATATTGCCTCTGCGCCGTGCCGCATTTTTTATTTGTGATTCGATAAAAATATTTAGAAAAATTTATGTTATATATGAAACATTTTTCGCCGCAATGCTGTATTAATGAAGTACTGTATCGGTGCAATAATACACTATGAATTATGATTTTTCTTTTTTTTAATAATTTAATTTTATTTGCGTTGGAGGCAAAACAATGAAAACATTTTCAATAACACTAATTATCGCTGCTATATTATTTAGCAATTTTACAGCAAAAGCAGAAATGGAATTAATTCCTGTATCCACAGGAGAAGATGCCAATATAAAGCAATGGGTATCTAACGAATTTGAAATGGAAAGCCCGCAGCTTGTAAATGCTTTTACTATTCCTCTAAGTATTGATGGCTTGTTTGATTACACTTTCAATTGGGAAGGTGATAACATTGGGTATGCAAGTTGTTGGATATTTACCTATCGTGACTCATTAGATTATAACAAAATAGCAAGTATAACGGCAGTGGGAAACGGTTTTATTCTAAAAACTGAAGTTAGTTTAGCTCTATTTGATGGTTGTAAATTTTCAGCGAGTGAAAAAATAAATATAAGCGATCAAGACTTTGCTGAATATATTACAAAAATCAAAAATCAAAGTTCAATATATGAAAAGATAACAAACATGAATATTGATTATGAGGATGATTTCTTTTTTACAGGTGTTGGATTTCCTGACAGCATTGATTTTGGAAGTATTGATTTGACAAATTTAGACAAAGAAAAACTAATTTATTATGCTTGCGCTTTTGGATATAACACAAAAGAAGTATTTTGCTACGCGGATGCTATGCCTGTTGGAGAACTGTCTTGCGCAGGAGATAATGGCGCTATTTCCGAACCTGCACTTTTTTTAACTAACAATTTATGTTCGCCCAATCCAGCCAGTAACGATTGTGCATTGAACTTTGATTTAACAGAATCTGCAAGTTTAAGCATCAGTATTATTGATATGTTAGGCAGAAATATAATGGACGTGTACGATGGTTATGCCAATATCGGAAAATTCTCACAATATCTGGATATAAAAAATTTGCCCAATGGCGTATATACTATTATTATTCGCAGAGGTGATAAAATAGTGAAAGTAGAGAAGCTGATAGTAAACAAATAAATTTATGAAAAAATTTTTACAAAATGCTCGAATGAAAGCTATAAGCTGGTTATAATAATTTTAATTGTAGCCGGCTTTTTGTTTTTTTAATCCGTAAAAATATGCCGAATTTTACCAGCAATTGATTTCGCTTTTTCATAAATATTTTTTGCACTTTTTTTGCCATTTTTTAACTCTTCATCACCGATTTCAAACGCAATAACACGCTTTTGTTTTCGAGAATAAGCAGTCCATATTGCAACTATATTTCGTTTTTTT
>JAVBOP010000166.1:0-3986 GCA_031550405.1 Kapaibacterium sp. (SeqCode) | reverse complement strand
CGGAATAGGAGCTATCAATATATGCGTCGCCCGTTATCAGCACAACATCCAATTCGTGCCAATTCAAGGATTTACATTCTTCTATAGTTGCAGGGATAAACATATATTAATTTTTTTTCATAAATGTGCCGTTGCCTGTTCAAGCTTGTCATACCAATCCTTTCCGAGCAAAGCGATGAGCGGTTCTTTTAGCGTTTGGTAGATTTTTTGGTTCTTCAGTTTCCCATTTTTGACGGCATCTTTGCACTCGCTGATTTTTTCATAGTACAAATACATGATGTCTTTGTGGTATGCAACGCGGATTGGAAATAGCCAGCAGGATATGGGCTTTCTGAATTTTGTGTTATCGGCAAGATACTCCCTTTCGATGGCACATAGAGCTATATCCCTGTTATAATAGACAAATACGCAATCGCGACTGTTTATGCAGACTGTAGTATATCTGCCTGAATGATTTTCAACAACTCCATTTTCTGCAATATAATTTAGCGATTTTTGCGAAAGATTGTGCCTTACAATTTCGACATGGTCTTCGAGTATCGGCACTTCCTTATAAGATAGCGGAGCGCCATATACTCCCGGGAAAGTGCAGCATTCGCCCTTGCATTTTTCTATATCGCATAAAAAATATTCCTGCAATATCTCTTTTTCGACCAAAATTCCATCTACATCAATCATCGCTTTCCTTGCCCCACAGTTCCGAATTTGGAAATATTTTTTTAATAATGTCAATACAGCTTTCATCCCGTCTGTCAATATCGGTTTCCATTTCAAAATAGGTTTGCAGCCTGATTGTAGCTTCAATAAAGTCCTCGAGTTCGCAGAAAACCTTTGCCTGCATGTAGTATATATCCGCCCAGTCGGGAGCAATTTCTTCCAATTTAATCAAAATTTCCGTGGATTTGGCGTATTCTTTCAGCTCGAAATAGACTACCGACAAGTCAAACAAGCCGTCAAGACTGTTCGGCTCAATTTTCAGTCCTGCCAAATATTCCGCAACAGCTTCATCGAATCGAGATAATTTATGCAGAGAATTAGCCTTGGCAAAAATGACATCCGTATTATGCGGCTTTATTTTTAGGGACTTATCGAAATATTCTATTGATTTCTCAAAATCATCCATTGCCTTATAACATGCGCCAATACTGTATAACGTCCTGTGTTGCAATGGAGATAGCTTAAGCGAAGACTGGAAATAATTTATCGCCTGTGTATAGTCGCCGCTATCGCCAAGCACACTCGCCAAATTGTTCATTGTATCAATATCATTAGGTCTGATACCAAGAGCTTGCCTGTAATATTCTATTGCCTTTGGAAAATTGCGTACAGTGGCGTATGTGTTGGCAGCTCCAAACAGTCCCATAAAAAATTTGCTGTTAATGGCTATCGACATCTCGAAGGATTGCAGCGACTGCACAAAGTCATTGTCATTGGCATAAACGATGCCAAGGTTGTGCCATATATGATAGTTATACGGATCCATATCAATAATCTGCTTATAGGCATTTATCGCTAATTCGTAGTTTTCAATGCGATTATAACAATATGCTATATCTATAAGCAGCTCCATTAGAAATTCAGGCTCACACTCGCTAATCAAATTTTCATAATGTTCGATAGCAATTTCAAAATTGCCGAGCGACTTGTTGATAAACGCGAAATAATAAAGCAGCGCCTCGTTTTCCGGCTCAATCTCAAGTGCAGCATTGATAATATTAAGCGCCACTTGAGGATTGCCCATGCTCTCGAGTGCTATAGCTTTATTTAGCATTGCATCAACATTTTCCGGCTCAATCTCAAGCGACTGGTCGGCTATTTTTATGGCATCGCGATGGCGCGCAAGGTTGTTCAATATATTGCTGTGCGTATCCAGCGCCTCAATAGATTGCGGATAGTACTCAATCCACAGGTTGCTAAAATCCAGCGCCTCTTCATAGCGTTCATTGTCGATGCAGTATGTAACGAGGTTTTCCAATGCTGGAATGCTTGGAAGTTCGCTTTCGTTGCGATGCCGGTTGCGGATAGCTCTTTTAAATTTTTTTATTTTATCTTCTATTTCACCGGGGTTTTCTTCTCCGGTAAATTCATTTAATTCATTCATATTAAATATGTTAATTCAACTATAATTATGAATTTTTATTCATAATTCGTGCTAACGGTTTGTTTTCAATATCTTAGTTCTAAACCTGCTTATCCCAGCGTTCAACTCTAAAATATAAAATCCTGCACTTATAATCGCAAAATTTTGATTTTTCCAAAATATTTTATTTTTTCCATCGGAAATTTCGAAATCATTTTTGGCGATCGATTGCCCCAAAGCATCAAATATTTCTGCATGGATAATTTGGCTTTTTATGCTTTCAAATTCAAAAATTATTTCATTATCGAACGGATTTGGATAAGCCTGAATTCGGACGTTATATACCTCATCAATACTTCCCGTATCCTCGCTCCATACGCTTCTTTCATAGCTTTGCGGAAAACATTCATTCTGCGCCCAAGCCTGCAAACCTGCCATTACAAAAACAAAAATACTTATAAATTTCATAAAATTATCTTTTTTGAATTGACATGCTGTCAATATTACAAAGATAAGAAAATTCATCGAAATAGATTATCGGACAATATTAAACTGGATTTCCTATCCAAATTGGTAGATTAAATTAAGCGATAATTTTTTTAAACTATTTTTATCTAATAGTGGAGGTCTTATGAGGACAACAAAAATTTTGAAATGGCTGCCGATGCCTGCACTTATTTTGGGTATAATAAAACATATTATTCCAGTATAATAAAAGAAGTTCACGCATATCGAAAACAAAACAAGTTTTGAATTCGCAACTTGTAAGCCCAAGTATTGCACAGGCTTGAAAAATGCTGTAATTTTGTAATGCCTTGCAGAGATGATAAATATGATGGCAATTAGTTCGCAAAAAGCAATGGCAGAATAATAACTACTCAGATATTCTATTTTAATAACCAAAATCAAATAATCAAAGGAGTTGCAAATGAATAAGAAATTGTTTTTAGTTAGCGTTTTTATAATATTTACATTTATTGCTAATGTCCGTGCAGATGAATATACGCTTATGCTTGACGATGAGGCACATAGAGAAGGTCTTGATACAACTACGATTTGTGTTGTACAAAATGATACAGTTACTATTAAATGGATTAATGGATTTCCGATAAATGGCTCTTTTAAAAAATTGGGTGGTGCAATTGTTCGGGTTAATTATCTGAACCCTTCACTACAATACGAAACTACTACGGGAACACTTCCTGTTAGCGCTATGGCAATACCCAAAAAGCGCGCTAATTCTGTAGATATTATGATTATGAGCGGCACAGGTGTTTTGAAAATGATTGATATTAAAACAGGTAATGTGGTTTTAGAAGAATTTATACCTACGATAGCACCAGAAATTCAATTAGAATGCTTCCCGCCTGACCAGCGTGAAACGGCAGGATTGACATTGGAATTATATGGGGGAATTCCTAGCGGCAGAGAGGCAGCTTACACTGTAAATTACGACCATTTGCCAGTAAGTGCTTATTTTATGGTAATCTCCAATCAAAATGAAGAGGTTTTGCTTATTAAAACAATTCGCAAGGAATAACGTTGAAGTAATACAATAAAATATTCAGCCTGATATATTCTGTCGGGCTGTGTATTTTTTACAGCGACATTCATTAAAAAAATATTCAGAAAATTATGCCACAGGGAACATACCGCAATTGGTACGTTTAGTAGCAGATTTAGTATAACCTAGGAGATTATCAATTATTAGTGCTAAATATTTTTTTCATCAACAAGTTATAGTTTCTGTACAAACATTTAAAATGCTTTCAAATCGCTCGGCTGAAAAAAGTTTGGTGAATTTATTTTCATTAATTGGATGGATGTGCCTGCAAAATGCTTATCTCGGATTTATATTTTCCAGCAGGAAAAATTTTATCGTAAACAGCAATTGCCGCATTTGCTT
>JAVBOP010000100.1:0-7596 GCA_031550405.1 Kapaibacterium sp. (SeqCode) | reverse complement strand
AAAGTATCGAATAATTTTTCATTTCGCCCCGAATTTACATATATCGGGCGAGGTATGCAGACATCAAATATTAGGTATTATCAGATGAAAGCGGAATATGTAGATTTTCGAGTGCCATTACTTTTTTCATTGAATTTTAATGCCGTGCAGCCATACATATTAGCTGCACCGAGTTTTAGTCTTACAACGGATAATAAAATAGAACGGGATACGCTCTTTGTTGGTGTAAATAGCAGCGATATAAGCAAGTTCGATTATGGCATATCATTGGGTGGCGGCTTGAAATTTCCTATTGCAATAGGCAGGAGTTTGAGATTTAATTTAGGCGTTGATGCTCAATATTACATAGGACTTAACAATACTTTCCGCACAGATGAACCTGGCAATATAGATATAGGAAAAAGAAAAAACAGAGGTTTAGAGCTTGCTGCAACTCTATCATTTCCAATCGGAGGCAAGGTTGCTGTAGAACGCACAATAGAAGAATTTTATGTTACCAAAACTGAAAGAATGGAAATTCGCATAAGAGATACAGTGCGTGTAACGAAAACGGATACCTTAATTAGTGAAAGAGTCATTCAATCTACCCAACAAATGTGCTGCTGCCCTATTGATGAAATTTTTAATATGCTTGAAAATGGTTTGGATATATGCGACAGAAAAATATGTTTAAATACCATTGAATTTAATTTTGCTAAGTCTGATATTATGACTAAAGAAAGAAAACAGATAGATTCTATTGCTACAATTTTAAAACATCCCGGTTTTGTTAATATGACGATGGAAATATATGGTCATACTGATGCAGCAGATGGAATAGACCATAAATATGATAATCAAAAATTGTCAGAAGATAGAGCAAACGAAGTATATAATTATTTGATAAATCAATGCAAAGTCAATAAGAATAAAATATCTGCTGTTAAAGGTTATGGAGCTTCGCGACCAATAGTAATATGTCCGCCAGACGAACAAACAGTACCAGGCGAGTGTAGGCCTAACCGCCGAGTAGAATTCAAGATAGTATGTAAGGATTAATTAACAATTTTTAATAAATAACTAAAGAAATAAAACAAATGAATAAAAAAATATTATTAATATTAGCTTTATTTGCTATAAATATAGCATTCGCAGGAACTTATCACGATGATGATAAAACGGCACTGCGTAATTTTTTAATCCAAGATAACAACGGAACTATATTAGGGCTGAGCAACTCTGATATGACAATACTTAATGGCAACGATTGGCTGACAGACGAAAGCTGGGTCAGTAAAGTTGAAGATATTTATTGGAATACAAATAATCCTAAGCGAATTACATTGATATATTGGAGTTGGTATAATCATAAGAGTGGTAGTTTAACAGGAAATTTGGATTTAAGTAATTGTACAGCTTTAATCAGCTTATCTTGCCCTTATAACCAGCTAACTAATTTGAATACCAGCGGCTGTATTGTATTAACTACATTATATTGTGGTGATAACCAATTTGCAAATTTAAACATAAGTAATTGTACAGCGTTGACAAGCTTAAGCTGTTCATTTAATCAGCTTACAAGCTTAAATGTCAGTGGGTGTGTGGTGTTAGAAAACTTATCTTGCTCTTATAACCAGCTTACTACTTTAGATATATCAAAAAATACCGCTTTAACCAGCTTAATTTGCATGGATAATCAGCTTACGAGCTTAGATGTGTCTAATAATCCTGAATTAGGTTGGCTAGGTTGCGATGGTAACCGACTAACCAGTTTGGATGTATCTAAAAATAGTGCATTAATAGGATTCCGTTGTAGAGGGAATCAACTTACGAGCTTAGATGTTAGTAATTGTATCGAATTAAGCTCTTTATGGTGCGGTGGAAATCAATTAGTTAGCTTAGATGTGTCTAAAAATATTGGATTGGAAGAGTTGAACTGTTCTGGTAATTATCTTACCAGTTTAGATATTTTTAATAATACTAAATTAGTATTTCTAGTGTGCAGTGGTAATCAACTTACTAACCTGGATGTATCTAAAAATACTAAATTATACACATTAATTTGTGGCAATAATAAAACTGACATGGCACAATATTTATATGGACATATTTATGAATATGAATATCGTTGGATAGACGAAATAGGCTTGTACTATTATGTTGTACCATACTTACAATCTGGTGGTAACTACCTTACTAACTTGAATTTATCCAACAATACAGCATTAGTATATTTAGATTGCAGTAACAACCGAATTACAAATCTAAATATGCCTCAAAATGATTCACTGTATTTAGTTTTAAGTAACAATCAATTAAAATTTTCTACATTACCTTTGGGAAATTATAGGGGTGATTTTCTAGATTTTTTTTTATTTGAGAATAATTTAGAAGATGATATTGATAAAAATATTATAGACAGTCTTTATCGTGATTTTAGCTGCTATGCACCTCAAAATACAATATATGGCGGTAACATAGCATATACTGAACCTGTAGACCTTAGCAGCGAATATGATATAGCAGGCAACATTACTAATTATACATGGTTTGATATAACAGATGGCAATGAAACGCCTGTTATGCTTTCAGGCAATAATGGTGTTTTTATGCTTGACGGCTCATATATTGGGAAAACTTTACGCTGCAAAATGACCAATGCTACCTTTCCCGATTTTGACAAAGCCCCATTAATATATGAAGTTGATGTCAAAGAGAATGTTGGTATATCAGATAATAATGAACAATATCTATCAATATATCCAAATCCAGCAGATAATAAGCTGACAATAGATAATGGCAATATAATTATGAATAAAATTTCATTATTCGATATAGATGGCAAGCTGATAACTACATATAATAATATAGGTGCTACAAGCTATGTTATTGATATATCGAAACTTGCCGTTGGCACATATACGCTTAATGTAGATGGCAATACGTTGCGGTTTTGAGTGAAAAGATAGGAAAAAACTTAATAATGGGTTGCAACCTATTGTTAAATAACGGTATTGTATATGACAAGGGGGCATGCCCCCATATGAGATAGTTTATTTGTGATGATAATTAACAAATTTTAATAAATGATATAAAAAACAATTGGAGATATATCAATGAAAAAAACACTAATGTTGGTACTTTTTTTAATAGGAGCAACAAACTTATTAATTGCTGATGGAGAGCAAGATATTTTTTCAAAAAAATTGGCAGCAATTAAAATGGCTAATCAGTTAGCTAAATATGGTTGTCAAAAATATTCTGCAACTGCCCTTATTGAGGCTGCGCAAATATTAATAGATAATCCAGCCATTGAATTAAAAAATGTAGATGCTGAATTGACAGCAAACGAAATCCAAGATAAAAATATAGGCAGTAAATTGGATTTCACGCCGCCGAATTTGTTAAAAGATGCAAGAAAATTTGCTAATAAAGATGCGAATGTAATAGCATTAATTGACAAATTGGAAGCAGAATTGAAAAGAATAACTCGAGGAGCAGATATGGGACCCAAAAGATTTGTATCATCAGTTAATGCTTTGAGAGCAGATTCATATAAAATAAGGTTCTATGGAGGAAAATTAGCTGAAGTCGTAATACTTGGAGATGGAGACACACAGTTAATTTTAGAAATTCAAGATACTAACGGTTTTAATATCGCTTCAGATACCAGTGATGTAGAAGGAAATTGTAAAATACATTGGACACCTAAACGAAATGATTTTTTTACAATAAAAATAAAGAATACTGGCAGTATTTACAATAGGTATTGGCTTTTGACAAATTAATATATTTATCCTTATACAATGTCATTCCGAGCGAAGTGAAAAATCTACATCATCACTCAATTCTTTTCCTTGACAAGGAGGTGGTGGGAGACATGTAACGCATGGCAGGGTGGTATATCAAGAATTATGAATAAAAAATTATCAAATCATGCAGAATATGACTTTTCAGTAAAAAAAATAATAAATGTCATGGGTATGTTTTGAATATAAAAAATGGGGTCATGCCTCAAATAAGTTGATATTAAGAGTTATCTTCATTGATTATAAGATAGTTATACATCTAAAACAACTTATTTGAAGCACGTCCAAAAATAGTATAATATTTTGCTATACCGAGTATAGCGAAGTATTATATTAAGATAAATATCCTACTTTCAATAAAATTTATTAAAATTATATGAGATTTCCGTTAATTATTTTTTTTATAGCACTTGCTACTTTTTGCTTTAAATATCAAATTAAAGCAAATGTGTCAGCGGAGTTGAAAATTGCTTTTGAAAATGTCGAAAAAAATGAATATGACAGTGCAATACCAATATTTGAGAACTGCTTACGAGACAGCAATCTATTAGAAGAAAATATTAAGAATAAAGCAATTATTTATTTATATATTTCGTATGATAATGTTGATCAAACAGAAAAAATTAATTATTATATTCTTGAAAATTCAATTAAAAATATTAATGAAAAAAACGATATTATTTTAGAAGCGGTATTGATATTAGCAAAAAATTATGAAAATTTAAAAAATGAGCTGAAATCAATATCTCTGCTCGAAAAACAAATAGAAAATAAAAAATATTATAGTGATACATTATATTCAGTATTATTAAACAATTTAGCTGCAAATTATGCTACGCAAAACAATTATTCAAAAGGTATTGAATTAGGCGAAGAATCGCTAAAAATAAGAGAAAAAATATATGGCAAAACTCATTCAAAATACTTTATAGCTTTGTCTAATTTGGCTATTGATTATTTTAATAATGGTAATTACCAAAAGAGTATTGAACTTAATGAAGAAGCTCTTGAAATCAGGGAAAAAACAAATGATATCAAAAATTCTCAATATGTGAAAATATTAAGTAATTTAGGTGTTAATTATCAATTATTAGGTAATTATCACAGAAGTATTGAATTTTTTAATAAAGTATTAGAATCATGTGAGCAGAATGACCTAACGTATGATAAAGCTATGGGAAATTTAGCCGCTTCATATTTTTATTTAGGTGAATACAAGAAAAGCAGAAAATTGACAGAACAAGTTTTATTTTTAAGAAAAGAAAAATATGGAATTGAAAGTTCGTATTATGCTGCTGCTTTAAATGATTTTGCAGTAGATGCAGCAAAATTAGGTGAATATTCAAAAAGTATTGAATTATTTGAAGAAGTTTTATATTTAAAAGAAAGACTTCACGGAAAAGAACACGAAAGCTATGCTACCAGCCTGAATAATTTAGCAATGGAATGTTACTGTCCTCTTGGAAACTACATTAAATGTATTGAACTATTAGAAAAGACTTTAGAAATTAGGGAAAATAGATTAGGAAAAGAGCATCAAAGTTATGCAAATTCTTTAGCAAATTTAGCAAGTATTTATCTATACTCAGAAAATTATACCCAAAGTATAAAGTTATATGAAGAAGCATTGCAACTAATTGAAAATAAAAATGGTAAAGAAAACCACCGACAGTATGTAATATTTTTAAGTAACATAGCATCCTGTTATTCAAAATTAGGAGATAATCAAAAGAGCCTTGAGCTTAATGAAAAAGCTCTAAAAATAAGAGAGACATTGTTGGGAAGAGAAAATATTGATTATGCAATATCATTAAATAATTTAGCTATTGATTATTATAATTTAGACAATGCTGCAAAAAGTATTGAGCTTTCTGAAGAATCACTTAAAATTTTTGAAAATGTTTACAACAAAGAAAATTTAGATTTTCTCATACCAATATTTCACTTAGCGAAAGCATATTTAAAGAATCAACAGTATAGCCAATCTTATAAATACTTAAATGACTGGCTTAATTTGGCTCGAAAAAATTTATTGAGAAATTTTTCAGAAATGACTTTGTCTGCACGAACTCACTTATGGAAAAACTATTTTTCTCAAATCATAGAAATTAGGAATTTAATTTTTTCAGCAATTCAATATGAACCGAGATTAGCTGAAATTAACTACAATCTTGAACTGTTTGCAAAGACTTTGCTACTAAATACTTCAACGGAGCTTAGTAGCTTAGTTTTAGAAAGTAAAGATTCAAATCTTATAGAACTTTATCAAAAATATAGAGATACGAAAATTTTTATTACTTATTTACAGGGAAATTACAGTAAAAGTAAAGAATACCATATTAATATAGATTCTTTGGAAAAAATTACAGAAAATTTAGAAAAAGAGTTAATAAAAAAATCAAAAAACATTGGAGATTTTACTAATAATTTAACACTTGATTGGAAAGATATACAAAACAGTCTAAAACAGGATGAAGTTGTAGTAGAATTTATAGAGCTTTATAAAAATTTGAATAAAGACAGTGTAATGTATGCAGCATTAATTTTAAAAAAAAATTGGAATTTACCTAAGTATATTACATTATTTGATATTGATGCAGTAGAATTATCTTTAAAAAGTTTACCAGTTAAAACACTTTATAATTTTTATAAAAGTAAAGAACTATATACCCAAATTTGGCAACCGATTTGTCAATATTTACATAAAAATGATAAAATATATTTTTCGCCAAGTGGAATTTTACATCAAATGCCGATAGAGTATTTGTATATTGATGATTCTACAGATATTTTAATAAGTGAATATTATCAAATGTACAGACTTTCATCAACACGTGAAATTATAAAAAATAAATTAACAAATGAGAATAAAAAATATGAAAAAGCTGTGTTGTATGGAGATTTAGATTATTGTGATATTTCCGGAACTCAAACTAATTCAATAGATATAAGCGACAGGATTATTGAAAAAATATCTTCTTTCCCTTCTATTTGGACAAAATTAAATGCTACTAAATTTGAAATAGATTCTATTTCAAAAATTCTTGAAAAAAATAAGATTAATACTGATAAGTACACGAAAAAAAACGGAAATATAAAATCATTAAAAAATGTAATTACAGATAAGAACGATATTATTCATATTTCAACACATGGATTTTTTCTTAATAATATTTTTGAAAAATCTGAAGAAAATAAGAATAACATTGATTTAGATATGAGATGTTCTGGATTGATATTTTCTGGTGAAAATTGTGAAAACCAATCAAATTTAGTTCAAGAAGATAAATTAGAAAGCAATGGCATTTTGTTATCTGCTGATATTATGAATTTAAATTTTAGAAATATAGACTTATTAGTTTTATCGGCTTGTCAAACAGGACAGGGAGTTTTGAAAGGATCTGAAGGTATATTTGGATTACAACGAGCATTTAAAAATGCTGGTATTAAAACAATGTTGGTTACTTTGTGGAATGTCGAAGAAAAAGCGACTTCTGAAATAATGATTCATTTTTATCAAAATTTGATGAAAGGAGATACGAAACAAGATGCTTTCAACAAAGCACAAAAAACTTTAAAAGAAAACTTCCCAAATCCAGAAGATTGGGCTGCTTTTATAATCATTGACGCATGAGCTTGTGCGAAAATTCCATTATCCGAGCATTTGTTTTTTTTGATAATTAATAATTTGTGATTTTTTAGCGGAATATGAATTTTTATTCATTTTTTCAAGCAATTTTTTATCCATTTTAAGTCTATCTATTCCTTCTTTAAGTCGTGATATTTCAAGGACTAACGATGGTTCTAC
>JAVBOP010000192.1:0-27386 GCA_031550405.1 Kapaibacterium sp. (SeqCode) | reverse complement strand
CGCTTCTGCTACAACATCAAAATGTGATTGAGTGTAAACACGACGTGGAATAGTTAAACGGATAGTTTCCAATTTTGGTTTGTGTTCGTGCCCAGTAACTTTATCCCTACCCGCAGAAACAATGCCGCGTTCCATAGAACGAACGCCAGAATGAATATATAAATCTGCTGCAAGTGATTGAGCGACATATTGCTCTTGAGGAACATGTGGATAGAACTTGCGAGCATTGATAAATACACCATGTCCACCGATTGGATTAACAACAGGAATGCCAGCAGCAATCAATTTGTTGCCAAGATATTCTGACTGAGCCACACGGTGAGCCATAACGTGGTCTTGACATGCTTCCAACATACCGCGAGCCATAGCTTCCATATCGCGTCCAGCCATTCCGCCATAAGTTTGTAAACCTTCATAAACTACAACCATGCTGCGCATTTCAGTTGCTAAATCATCATCGTTACAAGCAGCAAATCCACCGATATTAGTATGAAAATCTTTTTTGCCTGAGCAAGTTGCAGCATCAGTATAACTACACATTTCACGTAAAATAGCCTTAACAGACTTATTCTTATAGCCTTCTTCACGCTGTTGGATGAAATAAGCATTTTCCATAGCACGAGTTGCATCAAGAACAACTTTAATACCATGCTTATGAGCTAATTCGTGTGTAGCTTTAAGGTTAGCCATTGATACTGGTTGTCCGGCAGCCAAATTTACAGTAACACCAACTGTGATATATGCAATATTTTCACCGCCAACTCTCTTAATCAGAGCTTCAAATTTATTTAAATCAACATTACCTTTGAATGGTTGTTTTGCTTCTGGATCGTGAGCTTCGTCAACGATAACATCAATAAATTGACCACCAGCAAGCTCTTGATGCTCTCTTGTTGTAGTGAAATACATATTACCTGGAACATATTGACCCGGTTTAATTAATGCTTTCGATACTAATTGTTCAGCACCACGACCTTGATGCGCAGGAATTAAATGTTTGTAGCCAAAACATTCGTACATTGCATTTTCAAGGACATAATAGTTTTTACTACCAGCATAAGCTTCATCGCCAAGCATCATTCCTGCCCATTGCCATTCGCTCATTGCGTTTGTGCCTGAGTCAGTCAGCAAATCAATATAAACATCTTCACTGCGAAGCAAAAATGTATTATAACCTGCTTCTTTCATTGCGTTTTCGCGGTATTCTCTTGTAGTTACTTTTAGAGGCTCAACCATCTTTATTTTATATGGTTCTGCCATTGGATTGTTAGTTAAAGCCATTGTTTTTCCTTAACAAATGATATTTGACACATATATTTATAAAAAAGTGCGTGCAAGTTAGTAAATATTGATTACATGACCAAGTTTTTTTATAAACTGAACGATATATTTTTAGTATTGGTATCAAAAAAAAATTGCTTATACTTTTTAGTGGGGTGCAAATAAAAGTGGGGCAACTGGCATTTGCGGCTTGGCTTGTGGCGCCAATTTTTAACATTCAGCTGCAATTGCCTTTATATCATAACATGAATTATGATATAAATTCGTATATTTGAGTTTAAAAATATGGTACGTATTGGAAATATGAGTTTTATGAAAAAAATATTATTAATAGTTTCAAGTATAATCCTTTCAGCTGCAACTTCTTTATTATTTAACAGTTGCGAGCCAATAGCAACAATAGATTATCCTCAATGGGGCGATAAAACAATATTGAACGAAACGTATCCGCTGAGCGCTGCTGCCCTCAATGCGATGGAAGGCATTTATAAGATAACCGGCACGGAGGAATTTGGCGACACCATAGTCATAAAGCATACTGCCGATAACCAGTTGTCAATGTTTAGTGCAACCAACGGTTTTTATGCCATACTCAAGCTTGGTTCACTGGATTCTGTAATTATGATGCAGGGCAATTGGAGATACATAATTGCTGATAACACAGGACTTGTGGAGTTTTATATTGGCAGAGACGATGGCGCTGCTGATATTCTGAATGGTCAGCCAATAAAGGATATTGTCATAAATGGCACTTGGAGCAAAGGCAATGCCTTGCCAAACATTCCGATTGTTCTTGAATATATCCGCCCATTTTCAGAAGCTGTAACTAACGGTAAATTCTTGATATTAGGGCATCGAGCCGGTGGCAGAACATCTGACAGGCTGCCGCACTCTGAAAATAGCATTGAAATGGTGAAATATACGGCTGGCTTGGGAACTATGGGTATTGAAATAGATATACAGCTCACGAAAGACAACATACCTGTGATATACCATGATCCGGATATAAATATCCGTTTGACGACTAAAGGACCTATTTTTGGTAAGATAGGCAATTTCACATTCAATCAGTTGGAGAATTATGTTCGCCTGATTCATGGCGAGAAAATTCCGACATTGGAAGGACTGCTAAATTATGTCATTGATAGTACTGAGCTGCGTTTTGTCTGGCTTGACATGAAGAATGATGATTACGATATTTCAGTCAAAAAAGTGCAGCAGGTTATGCCGATACAAAAGGCTGCAATGCAGAAAGCGAAGGCAAAAGGACGCGATTTATTAATCTGCATTGGGTTGCCGGGTCAGAACATTTATGATGCTTTTGTAGCGCAGCCAACGCATGCAGATTATGAGTCGTTGTGCGAATTAAGTGTAGAACAGGCTGAAGATGCTGGGGCAAAGGCATGGACGACGCGCTGGACATTGGGAACAGCCGATGCGAACGTGGCACATGTTCAGGCTGAAGGAATGCTTGCATTTTGCTGGACATTGGATGATCTGAGCTTCATACAGGATTTCATTACTAATGGAAAATTCGACGGCATACTATCCAATTATCCATCAATAGTTGCATATTATCACTACATAAGACCGTAGGAATAAACACGGGAACAGAGAATATGGATAATAATAATTTGCTATATTTATAGAAAAAGTAAAAATCTATAGGGTTTTGTCAAAATGGTGCCAATCTTTTATGCTTTTATAATTGCCGCCCCATTTCCAGCCGCGTTTCAAAAATTCCCTGACAATCGCGTGCTCATCCGTAAGTGTGCCCGCAGTTTTTAAATTGCGCTTCGAGCCTAATGGACTGTTTTTGCCGTTTTTCCCGCGATACGGATTGAGAAATGGATTAATATCAACTGCCAAACCGAGCGCATGATTCGAGAGTTTTTTCGTGCCAGAAACGAAGCGGTAATTGAATGCAGAGGTGTTATTATCCGCCATCGAGGCGCTGTCGCTCCAGTTATATTTTACAATTGGAATCACCTTGGCAATTGGAAATTTTATTTTTTTTATCAACTGAAAAATTTCTATTATATCATTTCTAACTTCTTTGTTTATAACAAGTTGTCCTCTATGAACCTTACTGTCAAAGCTATAATATTCCACATCAACCAATGCTAATTTTTGAAGTATGGAGGCGGATGCCATTGTGTTTTTCGTCGCCTCCTCAAAAGTCATTTGCGAGTCAATAATAATGCTTTCTGCATTGATATTTAAATGAAAAAATAATAATAAACAGACAAAGGAAAGATATTTCATAATAATATTTAACTTATCTCCAACATTTTATCAAGAGGCTTTAGAGCCTGAGTACGCAACGTTTCATCAATCAAAATTTCGGGCTGAAGAGCTTCCAAAGCCGATATAATTTTTTTTATCGTATTTTTCTTCATGTTTTGGCAAATATTGACATTTCCGCTATCGTTCAGGACAGTTATAAATTGTTTATTCGGAATTTTTTTTGACAGTTGATGCAAAATGCCTGTCTCTGTAAGCACTATAAATTTATCGATATTAGAATGCAATATATGATTTATTATTGCTGTTGTTGAGCCAACAAAATCTGCATAATTTAAAATATTTTCAGGACATTCAGGATGTGCTACAATCTCTGCATCAGGATGATTATGATTTTTTTTTAATAAATCTTTTTCAGAATAGCTGCGATGAACAATGCAAAAATCCTTCCACAGCTGCATATTTATCCCAAGCTTGTTTTTGAAATATCCGCCAAGGTAACGGTCTGTTGCAAATAAAATTGTCTTATTTTTCGGAGCGGCAGTTATAATTTTCTCAGCATTGGATGAGGTGCAAATAATGTCAGAAATCGCCTTGATTTTTGTAGAACAATTGATATAGCTGATAAGATATGGATTTTCGAAAGAAGATTTCCAGCGCTGCAACTCATCGGCAGTTGAACAGTCTGCCAGCGAGCAACCGGCAGTAATATCAGGAATTAGCACTGTTTTTGCAGGATTTAGTATCTTGGCTGTTTCCGCCATAAAATGCACGCCGCAAAACAAAATCACATCTGCGGTAGATTCTTTTGCCTTTCGAGCCAATGCCAGCGAATCGCCTAAAAAATCCGCAATATCCTGAATCTCCGGCTCAACATAATAATGCGCCAAAATGATAGCATTCCGCTGCTTTTTCAAATCAAGCAATATTTCTATATTATTTTTCATTATAGTGGTGCTAAACATTATCAAATACACCGCAAATATAACAAAAAAGACAAGCATAACAATAACGGAAAGCCGCCTGCAGAAAATCGACAAGCCAAATTATCCTGTTATTCTTGATATTTTCCTGATATTCATATAATTTAATGCTGTTTTTAGGTACTTTTAAGTAATGGTTTTTTTCTTTATTTGCATTATATTTGTAACTGTTTTATTATAACAATTTATCATTACGTAAGCCAACAGGCAATTTACATGAATACATCGGAAACCAATTCGAACAATGAAAATAAATTAATTAAATTCGGTAAAAGGCATAAGCTCCTGCTTTTATTGTCTGGGTTAATAATTATACTTTTTGCTGTTATTTTAGTGTCTTTTTTGAGGATTATAAAGCCGGAGCTGACCAAATCATTTATTTCAGAAAAAGATAATATAACTGCTGTGATTGCAACTCTGGTGCAAAATGAGTTGTCCAGCGAAAGCAGCGAAATGGATTATGAAACTGTATTGCAGGATGTAATGAACAGGTATGATATTCTTGTTGTTTACGTGCACAACCAATCCATGCACCGCTCGCGGGGCGGATTTGTTTATAAGAAAATATCTGACAATGTTGATATCTCTTTGCAGGCTTATAACCCATCTACAAGTAATAATTATTTTGACGAAGTGCTTCCGGTTTATTCTGTTTCCCAAAGAATGTTTATTAAAGGCAGCAATTCTAAACCGATACTAAATATTGTTTTCAGCACCAAAAAATTACAAAACAAAATTACTGCAATTATCCATTCACTATTAATACTTTGCACTATATTAGCTATTGTTGGAATAATAATTTCAATGATGTTTTTGAAAACGATAACGAAACCTATATCCGTTCTGCTTTCTTCTATTTCTGATATTGAGGCAGGAAATATTTCCGAAAGAATAAATATCAATCCAAACGATGATTTGGGTAGAATTGCGCTTGCTTTTAACGGATTGCTTGATATTGTTGAAGAATATACTTTTGAGCTCACGCGAATTAGCGACGACACGGAAAATAAAATTATCGAAAGAACACAGCTGCTGCTGGAAGAGGTTGAAGATAGAAAGGAAATTGAGAAGAAGCTTCAGCAGTCTAATCAAATGGTACGTTCTATCATCAATGCTTCGCCATATCCAATAATTACTGTTAATAACAACTTTGAGGTTATATCTGCAAGTCCTGCAATATTGTCTATTTTTGATTATTCTGAAAATGAATTGATAGATACGGAAATACCGATAATATATGCTCCCGACAGAATCAAATTTAAAGAAAGAATAGAAAAGCAAGACTCTTCATCAGCCGAAAAACTGGTATTGAAAGGACGCAGAAAAAATGGAACATTGTTGGATCTTAGCATTGCCAGCTCTGCCATGTTTGATGAGCATAAGAATCGAATAGGCTACCTGATAATTGCTGATGATATCAGTGAAAGAATAAAGGCGGAAAATGCTTTGAAAGAGTCGGAAATAAAGTATCGCAGCCTGATAGAAGAATCAATCGTTGGCATTGGCATCGTAAAAGATAATCATTTAACTTTTGCGAATACAGCTCTTGAAAATATATTTGAAGCTGAAAAATACGAAGAACTTATTGATATTCCATTTGATGAACTTGTTCACCATGAAGATAAATATATAATTCATTCGATATTCGACAGGATGGCGCAAAACGAAGTAATAAATAAAACGGAAATACGTGTAAATTGCTTTAATGGCAAAGAAAAATATCTGGAAATGGCGCCGAATATTGTTCAATTTGAAAATGAAAACTTCCTGCAAATAACATTCCTTGATGTAACAGAAAGAAAAGAAGCGATCCGTCAGATTGAAAAAATAAATGATGAACTCGAAGAACGTGTAATCATGCGTACAACTCAGCTGAACAAAACACTTGTTGAGTTAAGAAATGAGATGCACCAAAAAACCAAACTGTCATCTGAATTGCAGGAAAAATCTGCAACGCTCGACAAAACGGCATCGTTCTGCTTTGTATTCAACAGCAAAGGTGCATGTCTGTATATCACACCTTACACTGAGCGAGTGTTTGATGTGCCTGTTGAAAATCTGCTGGGCAATGCAATATGGGAACTCGAGAAATTCAATATCAAATATGAAATTGAATCGGGTACGTTTTATAATAAAGAAAACATAACAGAAGTCTTGCAAGATAGTGTAAAAATTGATAGCGAGCCATTGGTAATGAAAATATTATCTGCCAATAATAAAGTAAGTTACATGCAGTTGAAATATTCCTACGGTGTCAATAATACGCTTATTTTATCTGGAACAGATGTTACAGACCAAATTATATCAAAACAAAAATTAGTGGTTGCTGCCGAGCAATTATCGAAATCGCTCGAAAAAGAGAAGGAGCTGAATGATCTTAAAACCAGATTTGTTTCTATGATTTCTCATGAATACAGAACTCCATTGACCGTAATTATGTCGAGCACAGGCGTTGTGCATCAAGCTATTGACAATAACAAACCGGCGATTGCAGCAAAATTCCTGAATAAAATAGAGAGTTCGGTTAAAACTATGACACAATTAATGGAAGATGTGCTGGTTATTGGTAAAGCTGAAGCCAATAAAAGAGAAGAGCTTGTGCCGATTGATATTGTTAGCTTTGTCAAAAATGTAATTGAAGATATTACAATGGCATACGATTATAATTGTAAAATTAATTTTGAAGTGAAAAACGATGTTGGAACATTTTATTCAAGCGAAAAAATGCTGCACCACATTGTGCAAAATTTGATTACAAATGCAATGAAATACACTATTAATGGCGAAGACGCACAGATAATCCTGTCTTCTGACAACAATAATATCACGCTGTCAGTGCAAGATCATGGCATTGGCATTCCTGAGGAAGATTTGAAGCATTTGTTCTCCAATTTTCACCGTGCAAAAAATGTTGGTTCGATCGCGGGCACCGGGCTTGGACTATCAATTGTCAAGAAAAATGTTGAAAGCTTGCAAGGTACAATTGATGTACAGAGCCAAGTCAACGTCGGTACCACATTTACAGTTGTATTGCCCAAAGATGCACGCAGCTAAACCCTGAATTCTAATATATCAACAATTTTATAAAGAAAAAATAATAAATAGAATGTATAGAGATAATCGAAAAACAGAAATAAAAGTTGGAATAATCAGCTGCGTGGGCATGATGATATTATTCGCAATCATAATGTTTGCAAAAAGCGTGAATATTACATCCGATACCACTTCTGTTATATTTGAATTTGCAAATTCAGGTGGTATCAACATCGGTGCGCCGGTGGTTGTAAATGGCGTCAAACGTGGTAATGTTACTGATGTTTGGGCGGATAATGAAAAAGTTTTAATAAAAGCTGATTTGCTTAAAGTCGATGATTTGAAAGATGATTTAACGGCAATTATTAGCATTTTGGAAATTACAGGCGGCAAAAAAATAGAAATTACTCCCGGCAAATCGTTGAATAAATTTAACCCTGAAAGCACTATAAAAGGCGTTGCAACTTCGGATTTATCCTCAATTATTACTCAAGTTAGCGGTTTGAGCAATAATCTGTCTTCGATAATAATAAAACTTGATTCTGTTGTAACGAATGTCAACTCGTTGCTTGCGGATAAGAATATGACCCATGATTTGAGGAACATTGTGGCAAATACAGCTGAAATAACTGGCAATTTGGCTGACGTTGTCAATAGTAATAAAATTTTAATTAACTCTACGATGACAAATATTGCTGCGATTACTAACGAACTCAAAGTTGCAATCAATGAGAACAAGCCACAAATAGAGCAGATTATTGATAATTTGAGTGTAACCACTAATGATTTAAGTAGATTAATGAGCAATACGAATAATGCCATAAATGGCGCTGACAAACTGATTTCCGACTTAAATATAATTGTTTCTGACATAAAACAGAATAATGGAGGAGCGCTGTCTAAGCTCCTTTATGATAAGGCGTTTGCTCAAAAATTAGATTCACTGCTAATATCTGTCGACAGTCTGGCTACTCAAATCAACACACACGGCATCAATGTCAATGTTCGCCTCGGAACAAGACCGTAATGGATAAATGTGAAACATACATTCCTGCTCTTGCTTGAAAAAAAATTTCAGGTGGTTTGAGGCTGGTATAAAAAAACAATTGCTTATTTCGATAACTCTTTGTAATTTTGTAGTCTTTAATTCACTATGCTTAAGAAAATATTATACTGAGGTTCGGTTTATGGGAACTATTGAAAGGATACGCCAATTTTCACCTTATGCTTTTGTTGCATTTGCCATATTGTTTATTGTTTTTATGGTACTTAGCGATAATATTACCACGCTATCTACTGGGCAAGGAGACAATCCTCAAACAGCAGCTATTTGCGAGATTAATGGGGAGAATATATACTATAAAGATTACGAGGCTCGTGTGAAGCAGCGCATTGAGCAAATGCAGATGCAGCAGGCACAGCAAAATCCCAATGAAAAGCAAGAAATTAATGAGCAACAGATTCGCAACCAAGTCTGGAATGAAATGCTTGATGAGCTATTAGTCAGGCAGGCGAGTGAAAAATTTGGTATTCTGGTTACAGACGAAGAGGTTGCGGATATTCTTATCGAATCTCCACCTGATTTTTTAGCGAGATCCTTCACTGATACGGCAGGCAATTTTAACCGCCAATTATACCTTGAATTGATTACTAATCCTGAGCAGGTTGTAAATTACATGGGGAAAAATCCTGATGAAATAGATCCTGCTGAAAAGGAAAGGCAGATAAGCAATTTCAGAAATGAATTGATTGCGATTAGTGATTATATAAAAATGCAGAAGATGAATGCGGCTTTGACAAGCACTGTTAATGCTGCTTATGCTGTGTCTTCGCCAAGTTATATTGAAGAAAAGTATATAAGCGATAACAGCGAAGCGGATATTAACTATATCTATCTTGGAATTAATACGGTTACAGATAGCATTACAGTTAGTGATGATGAAATCAAAGCATATTATGAAAAGCATAAATCATCTTTTAAAACGAAGGACTTGCGCAAGGTTAAGACGCTGTATTTCATGTTGCAGCCTTCAGCAGAAGATTCTGCGCGTATGACTAATAAAATTAACAGAATTACAAATGATTTAACTGCGGCTGTAACTGATCAGGCTAAAGACAGCATTTTCTCAATAAAAATGAATGAATATACAGGCATGGAGAATGACTGGATGTTAATTCAAGATGTTAATCCGATGATTTCCGGAATTATTGGCAATATGCCCGAAGGCGCTGTACTTGGACCGGTTCAACTTCCCGATGCTATATACTTTTTCAGAGTTGATGGAAAGAGAAGAGGCGAGCAGGAAGTAGTGCGCGCAAGCCATATATTAATTAATTTTAATAATAATAAAGACAGTGCAAAAGCCGAAACCATACGGATATTGAAAGAAGCAAAAAGCGGTGATTTTGCTGCTGCTGCATCAAAATATTCGTCAGATAAAGGTTCTGCTGTGCAGGGCGGAGATTTGGGATATTTTGGCAAAGGGCGTATGGTTCCTGAATTTGAACAAGCAGCGTTCGGTGCAAATGTCGGTTCAATTGTAGGTCCTGTTGAGTCTCAGTTTGGATACCATATTATAAAAATTACAGACAAAAAATCAGAAGAAATTAAGTACAGCACTATAACTTTCGCACCTACTATTTCTGGCGCTACTAAAAATAAAATTAAGCGAGATGCTTTTGCTGCGATGAAGCAAATTGAAAGCGGTCAAAATATTGATTCCCTTGCTGTGAAATTGAATGTTCGCTGCGAAGAATCTCCATTCATTGACAAGCGCAGGCCTTATCAATCTTCAATGTACCTGACAGGCAAAATATATGAAGCAAAGCTTGGCGATGTTCTTGAGCCGCAGGAATTGCCAACAGTGGTGATTGTTAGTCAGGTGGCAGAAATAAGAAAAGCTGGAATTGCAACGCTGGAAGAATCCCGCGAGCAAATTATTCCTAAGGTACAGAAAATAAAAAAGCTTGATATCGTTGGAGCAAAAATAAAAAATATTTATAATACAATAGCTTCAAATGCGACGCTTGATGCAGTTATGGCACCAGCTGACAGCACTTATTCCGTAAAAAACGCTCAAATTAAAAATAATGGATTTATTCCGGGGATGGCTCAGGATTTTGCAGCAACAGCGCAATCTTTCAAATTGCCACTAAATAAAATTAATGAGCCTGTCCGTGGTGAAAACGGTTATTTTATCATCGAAATTAAATCAAGATCGATACCCGAAAAAGATAAGGCAAAGGATGCTGTAGATGTGAATAAAACACAGTATACAAGGAATTTATTCGACATTTGGTTCAATAAATTCAAGGAAGACGCAGACATTGTAGATTTGCGAAGTAAATACTATACAGAATATTAAAAAAAATTCATAATCATTCTGGCGAACTTATGTTCGCCATTTTTTTAGAGATATTGCAAAGAAAGAGATATATTTATTATAAGTAAGAAGATAAGTGCTGAAAACTATTATTTTTATTTTTCTTTTTCTTTTTCATAAAAATGCATTATATTTGTGTGCTAAAAATTACACAACATTAAAATGAATATTGTTTCGTTATGCGTGGGGCCTATCCAAAATAATGTGTATATTGCTTATGATACATCTAATAAATGTGTCGTGATTGATGCACCATTTGGTAGTGCCGAAGCTATAAAAAAAATAATTCAGGAAAAACAGCTTACCGTTGAATTTATCCTGATAACGCATACACATTGGGACCATGTTGGTGATTTAGCAGAGCTGCAAAGGCAGACAAATGCGAAAGTTTGCGTTCATGAAAATGATATTTACCGCTTACTTGATGACACTTCAAGCATGGGTATTCCAATCGAAATGGAGAATGTGCAGCCTGACATGATATTGCATGGTGGTGAGAGTATACAATGTGGCGAGATGAAATTTCGTGTTGTTGCAACTCCGGGGCATACTGAGGGTGGAATATGTTTTATTGAGGATACTGCTAAAGTGGTTTTTGCCGGCGATACTTTATTTCGAGGAAGTATTGGCAGGACTGATTTTCCTGGTGGCGATTTTGCCACACTTATAAGTTCGATAAAAAGCCAGCTATTGCTTCTAGATGATGATTATGTGGTATATTGTGGACATAATGAGCCTACAACCATTGGTTATGAACGTAAAACCAATCCATTTTTAATATGACAGGGTTAAAAAGTTATGTTGCCATAATGTTAGCATTACTCTCGGGGTGTTATTCATTCACGGGCGGCTCAATTCCATCGCACCTTAAAACGTTGCAAATATTGCCTGTGATTGATGAAAGCGGATTTGGAAATCCTGACAATAGAACAGATTTGGAAGCAGCGCTACTGTATAATTTTCGCAGGGATAATTCTTTTGAATTAACGGAAGCGCTTGGTGATGCTAAATTAAGTGTAATCATTGCTTCAATTCAAGAGGTAACACAAACTGTAAATCCGGGAGAATTGGAAACCGAGCGGAGATTGACGATTAATTGTGCTGTGGAATATTATGATGAAATAAATAAAAAGCAAATTTGGAAAAAGACATTTTCCAACTATGCCATATTTCCTTTGAGTAATGCATTGGTTGCAAGAAACGAAGCAGCAGCAGATATTTTAACTCGGACAGCCGAAGATATACTGTTAGCGGTGGTATCCGGCTGGTAATTGAACAGAAGCTATATATAACAAATTGTTAAATTAATGGGGAATTTTTTCTCTATATGGAAAAAATAATATTAATTATTTATTTTCTTTCTCTATGTATACTGTTTGCATTTGGTATACATGGGTTGATTCTAGTCTATTTTTATAAGAGAACGCTTAAAAACAAGAAATCTAAACCGGAATTACAAACTGATTTGCCTAAAGTTACAATTCAATTGCCAATGTTTAATGAATATTTTGTAGCAGAGCGCCTTATTCATGCTGTATGCAAAATAAAATATCCGCTTGAAAAATTAGAAATTCAGGTGTTGGATGATTCAATAGACGATACGGTGTCAGTTGCTCAAAAAGTTGTATCTGAATATAAGGAAAAGGGTTATAATATAAAATATTTGCACAGGACAGACAGGAGCGGATATAAAGCCGGGGCTTTAAAAGAAGGGCTCGAAGTTGCAGAAGGTGATTTTGTAGCCATTTTCGATGCAGACTTCGTTCCAAATGAAGATTTTTTAATGGAAACAATTCCATATTTTAAAGACGAAAAAATTGGATTGGTACAAACGCGTTGGGAACATTTGAACGAAAGCAGTTCGATGATAACAAAAGCTCAGGCATTGGCTCTTGACGCTCATTTTTGCGTTGAGCAGCAGGTTCGCAGCAATGCAGGATTCTTCTTTAGTTTTAATGGTACTGCTGGAATTTGGCGCAAAGAAACTATTATTGACGCCGGTAATTGGCAAGCTGATACATTGACGGAAGATTTAGACTTGAGCTATCGTTCTCAACTAAAAGGATGGAAGTTTATATATTTAAATGAAGTAGCTACTCCGGCAGAGCTTCCTGCTGACATAAATTCTCTCAAAATACAGCAGTTTCGCTGGACAAAAGGTGCTGTGGAAACGGCAATTAAAATGATTCCTAAAATAATTAAAGCAAAATTGCCTTTAGGAGTTAAGCTGGAATGCTATGCACACCTGACAAGTAATATCGTTTTCCCATTTATAATATTGGTTGCACTTCTCAACATTCCTGTCGTATTTATTAAAAATTCTGTTAGTGGAGTTGATAATTTTTACACCTTGATGTCTGTATTCGTTTTTGCAACTGTTGCAACTTTTATATTTTATATGCAAGGACAGCGCTCCATTCATGCAGATTGGCGCCGCCGATTGCTAATGTTTCCATTGTTCATGGCAGGCAGTATGGGAATGGCAGTAAATAATACTCGGGCGATATTAGAAGCAATAATAGGCAAAAAGACAGCTTTCATTAGAACACCCAAAAGTGGGGATAGCATAACTGTAAGCCAGAAAAAATATAAGCAGCGGAGGATTTCGCCAACTGTAGTCATTGAAATTTTGCTTGCCGCATATTTCATATTCGGAATTATAATGTCCATTCGCTTCCTGGAAATCGCAGCTATTCCGTTCCAGCTGATGTTTTTATGTGGCTTTGGAACAATAGGCTATCTTTCGCTTAAACATTCGCTAAGCAAATTTTAATTTTAAAATGCAAAGTTCGCCATTCTTTTTCAGGAATAGCGAACTTTTTTTGTATGCTATGAATACCTTTCTTTTAGCTTTTTAATGCTTCTGCTCCGCCAACTATTTCCAGCATTTCAGTTGTAATGGCACTTTGACGTGCGTTGTTGAATTGTAAATTTAATTCTTTGATTAAATCTTCAGCATTTTGAGTCGCTTTGTCCATAGCCAGCAGACGAGCAGCCTGTTCAGCGGCATTTGACTCTATGAGCGGTCCCCATATATTTAAGTCAATATATTGCTTAACAAGTAAATCAATAATAGTATGGAAATCGGGCTCATAAATATACTCCGGTATATTTTGGAGCTTAACGCTATCCAACTTTAATTCAATAGGAAGGAGAGTGAATAATTTAGGCTCTTGTTTCATTAAGTTGATGAATTTATTATAAAATAGATCAACTCTATCTATTTTGCCATCAACAAAATTTTTTGTAATAAAGTTGCTTGTTTCCAAAACGGTAGAGTAGTTAAGCGGCTGAAAGGTATTATGATTGTTATGCAAAATTTTGTAGTTTTTCTTTGAAAAATACTCAATTGATTTGTTGCCAAACAATATTAGCTGTGGAGCTTCTGCATTGGGATACTTTTCTTTAAATTCACGCTCAAGGTATTCGTTTACATATTTAAACAACCCATTATTGAATGAGCCACAAAGTCCCTTATCTCCTGCAACTACGCAAATTACAACATTTTTAACCTCATCATTTTGTGATGCAAATAATGGATTTTCATAATTATTTCCAATCGATTGCATGACATTGGCAAGCATTTTTTCAATCTTTTCAAAATAGGGACGGGCACTTTCAACCTGTTTTTGCGCCCTTCTCACCTTGATAGATGAAACCATTTTCATTGCAGATGTTATTTTTTCTATACTTTTGACGCCCGAAATTCGGTTCCTTATATCCCGCAGAGTTGCCATAAATTTGATACAGTTAGCTGGTTAAGAGAATGCAATAAAGACGATATATGGCTGCTAATTATTTTAGCCCTCTTTTTTTATGATTTTTTTTTCATAAAAAGGTGATTTAGTATTTTTATTTCTTCTTGAGTTATATTTTTATTTCGACGCTGCATTACATTTTGTGCAGTATTTATTGCTTTTTCAAAATCATAATCTCCAATTTTATTGTCAACAAGCCAAGTGAAATTAGGTATAAATTTCGGAATAAATTTGTTTGATGCAAGCATTGAAGCGGTGCCAACAGCCGAGCCGGTGGCAAATAAAGTGCCAATAGCTGCCTTCACATGGTCGCCACACATCAAGCCAAGAAATAATTCATTTGTCTCAATAATTTTATTTGGCAATTGTATTTTGATTTTAGAATAATTGTTTTTTAAATCAGAATTATTAGTGTTTGCTCCAAAATTCACCCACTCGCCTATGTATGAATTTCCCATAAAACCGTCGTGCTGTTTGTTGGAAAACGCGTGAAATATCGTGGATTCGAGTTCGCCTCCGATTTTACAATTCTCACCAAAACTACAATTATTGTAGATTTTTGCACCTATTTTTATCGTAGTGTTTTTTCCTATATAACAGTCTCCAATTATTGTAGAGTTGTGCATGATTTTCGCATTATCATCAATAATTATCGTGCCATCGGTTGCATCGAGCACGACATTGAAACCAATTTCAACATTACTACCAATAAAAATATTGTCTGGATTTTTTATATAGATATTATTGTATTTATCCGTTATCCTGTTAAATTTCAATAAATTAGCGTCTTCTGATATTTGTGCTTTCTGATATTTTAAAACATCCCAAATATAATTTATAGATGAAATATTTATTAATTCAATTTTATTTTCATAATCTTGAGCATCAAAATTCCATTGTTCGTTTGTTTTAAAATTATTATCATAAAATGCAATTAATTTATTTTCAGCATAAAATGCAATCCGGTTTTTGCCCGCAATTGCTTGCTCTATCTGTTTTTTTGCGCCAATATCAAATATAAAAGATGAAATAATTCCAAGAGTTGGAATACCATTTTTTACATTGTTAATGAATTTATTTTCATTATTTTTTGCGAAAAATGATTTAATATAATTACGGCGACCATCGAAAGCAATATTTGCGTGGGGATACAAATACTGTATTTTTTCAAACAGGCGCAATGCTCCCGAACGAATTTCCCAAATGCAATGAGTGTCGGAGAATGGAAAATAATCTTCGTGATTTTGAGGTTCAATAATTAATATCTGCAAGTTGTTGTTCATAGAGTTAGTTATTCAATAATGAAAATACAGGAAATTATAAATATTTATTGCTGTTTTAAACGATTGAGTTGGGTACTTTGCATGAAGTTAGAATATGATATATACATTATTTTAAATATCTTTTTGAGAAATTAAGTTGTTGAAAAGAGCATATAATGTCAAACCGGATACAGTTTTGATGTTGGTTTTTTGAGTTATGTTTTTTCTATGCGCAATTACCGTATGAACAGAAATAAACAGTTTGTCTGCAATCTCCTTATTTGTCATGCCCTTAGCAATTAAAACAAGAATATCCTTCTCCCTTTTTGAAAGCTCAATGTTTATCTTTTTATCCTTATCATAATTGTTTTTTGTCGTTTTAACTATTTCATTAATCTTTCTCATTAACTGCTGGCTATCGCAATAAATATCCAAAACGCCGTCAAAACTGCTTAATGTCTCATTGTCAACATAGCTATACAGCAACGCAATGATTATCATATTGTCATAATCTGCAAGTAAATTTCTAATCGAAAACTGCTTGTAAAAATTCAAAATCGCTGGATTGATCAAAATGATTTGGAATGAATTTTTATTCATTTTTTCCTCAAATGCCTGAAAATCATTGTAACATTCCGTCACCTCATATTCCGAACTATATTCCATTAAAGTCTTAAGTCCTTGCTGTATAACCGGTGAAGGTTCTATTACCACTATTCTGTTTTTTCTCGTGCGAGCCGTCATTATATCCCTTTCTCAATTCGTTCAACCAATGATATAAGTATCTTATCTTCAAGCAAAGTATGCTTGCTTAAATCATATTCAAACATAAAAAGGTCAAGCAAGACATCGCGGCATTTTTCTATTGTGCACTCTTTTGGCAGGTATTTTATGATGATATTCTTCAAATCGCTCAATGCTTCGTCAATATTGCTATGATTGCTTTCATATTCTTCGATTTTATATTTTTCGCCTTTGTTGCCTTTAATCAAATTATGGATATATGGAAAAGCTATTTCCTCCTCATATTTGAAATGAGCAATAACCTCATCTTCATATTTCTTGCAGAAAGTAGTCAATATATCGCCATCTTTAATATGGCAGCAATCAATCAAATCAAGGATTTCAGAAATCAATTTCGGCATTCTGACATTGAGATAATCCTTATGCGAATTGCGGAGATATTCGATAATGCCTTCAAGCGGTATTTTCCCCAGTTTAGCCGCATCAGGCTGGTAATCGTCGAATGTGTAAATATTGCACACAAGCAGCAGCAGTGGCACAGATATATTATTTTCCTCACTCATTTGTTTGACAGTTTTATCGCCAAACCCAAGTTCTATGCCGAAGCAAGGCAGAACATACAGCAGCCTGACATTTGCCAATATCAAATCAGCAAGTTTCATATTTTCAGAAAACAAATTGAATTTCATAATTTTACCGGTTTGAAAAATAGCCAACGCAATAAATATAAGAAAAATAGTCGATTAAATCTTGCAATTCTATCTTGCTATTATAAAAATCACAATTATTTATGAATAAAAATTCATAATATGTTATTGGAGGCACTTGAAAGAGTATATTTGCGGTATAATGTGCCGGCAGATTTTTTATTAAAAGTTTGCTTTTAGAATTTGTGCGAAAAGACTATCATCTCTTTTAGTTCTTTGACAGTTAATAATTTGTGATTTTATCAATAGAAAAATCTTAAAAATACAACCTTGCCTCTCCCACTATTTTATTTTTTTGCAGTATCAAAAATAGTGAGAGTTTTTTTAATTTAAAGGCATTTATGAATATATTTTAATCATTATTACACTTACACACCTTATGCCTGCTTTCGTTTTCTTCTTACCAGTACAACCGCAACTACGAATAATGCCAATACGATGGATACTATAAGCACGCCGTTTAATGAGCCGCTTTTTTCGGCTTGGTCGGTGTTGCGTATCTCCTGCTTTTTCAATACTTTACTATTTTTGTTTGCAACAGAAGATGAATTTGTGTTCATATTTTTTATTTGCTGCTTATATTGTGCGGCATCTTGCGTGTTCACGTTGCTTGCTATAAAGTTCTGCAACTTAACGTTATTGCCTGAAAACGCAGAGCCAGAAGCACCATACTGTTTAACTAAATCCGTATGCAGTTTCGCAATGTCTTTAAGCTGTTTATCTGTAGCTTTCCATAAGCCTTTACGTGCAGTTTCCATCATTACAGCCGTTACTTCCTGCAAAGCAGCAGGATTTTTCGCCTCAAAAAACTTCTGCGTACCAAGACTAAACGAATCTTTAACATAGATATCATAAACCTTGTCCCACATACCATTGTCGATAAGCTCCTTCTTCATCACGTTCCAGCCGTACATATTGCTGACAACGCCCGTAACCTGCGAAGCACTTGATGCACCGCCTTTCATCATTTCCTTAATATATTCAGGATTGAAAATAGTTGAACGCGATTCAATGCCAACAGCCTCTTTAAGTTCCTGCATTTTAACATTGTTACGGTTGCGGTAATCAGCAAAATATGCTTCCGGCTCTTTTCCTGTAACCTCGCGAATTGCCAAATTCATTCCCCCCATAAACTCATAAACATGGTCAAGGCTCAACGCACCCCAAGTGTTGCTCTGGCGAGCCTGAACAACAACGTCAGTGCTGTTTAGAACGGCACGCAATAAGCCGGCATTATAATTGCCCCAATTCTTATCGCTGCCATAAACTGCACCCATATTCTGCATATATTGGTCGGCAATTTCCTTCTCCTTTTCCCATCTATCACCACTCAAAACCATGCCCTGAATGCCAGTTCCATACATGCCGTTAACGCCGCCGAACACCCTTTGTGTAGATAATTCACGTGCCTCTTTCGGCGAAATTCCTTGTTCCACAAGCAAACGTTCGGTTTCGATTGTACTGGTATTTACATAGTTTTCATGCTTGTCGTCTTTTGCAACAGCAGCCATTTCAACAGCCCGCGAAATGAGCGCAAGGCGTGAAGCCGCCAAATCCCTGAACTGACCAGAAGTCTGCACAACAACATCAATTCGCGGTCTATCCAAATCTTTCGATTCAATAAGCCGCAAATCCGAAACCCTGCCAAGCATATCACGAACAGGCTCAACTCCAAGCATATAAAGGGCTTGCGCAATTGTCGCACCTTCGCTTTCGATAAATTCGCTGCTCCAAAAAGTATAGCTCACCTTGCGCGGATATTTGCCATGCTGCTTTTTATATTGTGCTAATGTCGCATTTACTAAGTCCTTGCCTTTTTCCCATGCAGCCTCAGAAGGCGTGGCTTCCGGATTGACAGCATAAAGATTGCGACCTGTCGGCAAAGCCGATGGATTGGCAACAGCATCGCCGCCAGAAGTAGGTGTTATATATCCGCCATTTAAGGCGTTGATTATAGATTGTAATTCAATTTTAGGGCTTTGTTCAAGATATGCCTTATAATTATGAATATTATTAATTGTTTTATGCACTTCTACAATTGCCCTTGCCTTTTCTTTTTGCTCTTTAACTACCCCGTCAGACTGCATCTGCCACCCCTTCACACGTGAAGGGGAATTTGAAGCGTTGGCATTCCCCTCTTGTAGAGGGGTGGCAGGCATTTTGCCTGACGGGGTGTTTTTTGATACAGTCTCACCTTTTGATGAATTATTATTCATATTCTTCGGCTTCTCCCCTACTTTGGGAATCCATGATGGATGCCCAGAACCAGATGTTTTCATTTTTTTCATAGCTTCATTATCTGGCATTTTCGATGAATTATTCCCCTCTTGTAGAGGGGTGGCAGGCATTTTGCCTGACGGGGTGTTTTTTGATACAGTCTCACCTTTTGATGAATTATTATTCATATTTTCCATCATGCCTCGTTTAGGCGGATTCATTATCATTTGCGCTTCGATAAGCTCTTTTTCCGAAATACCCGCAATACTGCATATAAATTCATCATTAACACTTTTGCTATTAAGCACCTGATTAACCAATGACTTAGCGGGATTAAGATAATGCTGCGTAAAGAATACATTATTTTTCAGCTGCTTATCTGTAACTTTGCCTTTTTGCCTGTCCAACGCAGCCAAACTATATGCAATCGGCTCGGCAGACATCATCATAACAGACGAATGTATTTTGCTCGATTCGTAAGGAATACCAGTGGTATAGAGCTGTCCTGTCATTTTCTCGTTGGCAATCTCTTCGGCAAAATTTTCTATTCTACCAATGTCTTCCATCGAATACGGCTTTGTCATATTGCTATCCAAACGAAGCTCGTTATGCAAGCCCATTTGCACCGCTATCTTCTTTATATCCAACGAGATAACGTTTTGTTTGCCGGCATCTGCTTTATAATATTTCTGGATATTATCCTGCAATGTCTTGAACTGCAAGCGCGTGTTGCTTTCCATAAATGGCGGCGTAAGATACGAAATCGTCGTAGCGTATGAACGGCGTTTTGCAATCATGCCCTCGCCGATATTAGCAATTGTGTAATAATAAAAATGCGGAATCGTGCCGACCAAGCGGTCAGACCAGTCATAACTGCTCAATGCCACCTGTTTTTGAGGCGTAAATTCTAAACTGCCGTGCGTGCCGAAATGCAGCATCGCATCAGCCTTGAACTGGTTTTCTGCCCAAAGATATGCACCAATATATGAATGTGGCGGAGCAGATTTCGCACCATGCACAATCGCAAAAGCATCACTGCCCAAGCCAGCCATAGGTTGCGGCAAAAGTGCAATATTGCCAAACACAATGCGTGCAATTGCCAAATATGAATTATTATTCATATTTACAGCCATATAATTGCCCGGAGCCTCGCCATACATATTTACCACATCTTTATATAACTCCTTTGGAATCCTATTACTTACCCATTTTTCATACACTGATTTTTCGATTAAATCAGGCTTGCCGTTTTTAATGAAATCATCGAACGCACCTTCGGCATAAGTGCCTAAAACTGCACCTTGCGTTGCCAGCATTTTGCCAAATTCTTCAACCGTTGCAGGCAGATTATCAACCTTGTAACCATTTGATTTTAAATGCTTTAAGACATTATACAGCGATGGCACTGTTTCTAAACCCTGTGCCGTCAAAGTCTCTTGACCTGCACCTTTGAAATAATATATCGCCACTTTTTTATCAGCATTATTTTTATGCTTTAAAGATATAAAATTATTCACAATCTGCACAAAATCGCGTAATCTATCAGGAATTGCTTCAAATATATACAATCCGTCTTTATCAACCCGCTGCGCATTCACGACATACGGATATATAGCACCGTCAAGCTCAGGCATAACAACACTTTGCGACAAAAATCCGCCAAACATTCCCATCTTGTCCTTTTCCCATTCATTGCGCGGCTGCAAAATCGTAAGCGGTGCAAATATCGGAATATTCTTCTCTTTGAGCCATTCAATTGCAGCGTCAGGCTTACCCATCGACAATCTGCCATGCGGAAAATATATCACCGCATCTGGATTAATTTCTTTTAAAAAATCCATTCGCTGCATCATCGAAGCGACGGGATATACATTCAAACCCGAACGCTCAAACACGGTAATCAGGCTGTCTATATTAGCTCTATTTCCGCTAAATGGGTCATTCATACCGCCAACAATTGCCACTTTTTTGCCATTTTCTTTATAGAAGCCATTCTTCTTTAAATAGTCTTCATATTCGGCAACGGTTTTAAATGCCTTATTTTCATCAAGATGATAAAGAACATTATAAACGCCTTCAATTGCAGGCTCGGCAGCCGTTACAAAAAACGACTTTTGGTCGATATGTTGCCTGATATATCGCGAAAGATTCACATAATTCTGCTTATTTCCGCTGCCAAGATAGGACAAAACTCCTTCTTTGGTCGTGCTGTCAAGATTGCAGATATTGTTTTCGGGCGTTGTTGCAGCATAAATCAGCACAGGCACATTTTTTTCAGTTGCTGCAAGTATTTGATTTCGCTGCTCTTCCGAGATATTAAGTCCCATGCCGAAGCCCATCACAAAATCGTAACTGCTTAACTTATCAAGCTCTTCGAGCGTAACCTCTTCATATTCAACGAAGTTATCAGTATTTGCCTTTATTATGCTCGTAACCTGAAACGGCTTGAAATTGACCAATGCAATTTTGGTTGTCGAACATGCCTTATTCCAAAAAACCAAGCCTGCAATAATTAGCAGAACTATGCTTAAAGCTAATATAATTTTCTTGTTCATCTTGTTATGTTATGAAATTATGAATTTTATTTAATAAATGTGTATCGCAAACATCTATCTATGTCTTGCAAATTTAATGTGAATGGAAAATTTGAGCAATCCCAACATTCCGCTATTTTTTTGATATTCCATCATAACAAATAGGGATAAGGAAATGCTGAACAGAATATGGCATAATATATGCTTGCGAACCTGTTTTGCCCAATTCTGCAAGTCTGGCTACCGATGCTCATAATCGCCAAAATTGGGACGTGTGGCTATAAATATGCAGGCAAAGCGATAATAATTGAGCAATATATACGTATTTATAAACTGGCATAGAAATTTCAATCAATCACTTGTTAAAATATATAAGGCACAAAACATGAAAGAAAAAAATGCAAAAGAAAATGACAATTTAGAGCAAGAAGAAGGCAAAGCAG
This sequence comes from Kapaibacterium sp. (SeqCode), assembly GCA_031550405.1. GTDB lineage: Bacteria > Bacteroidota > Ignavibacteria > Kapaibacteriales > UBA2268 > JAVBOP01. The sequence goes on along the minus strand of JAVBOP010000192.1, from coordinate 4,797 downwards.
AAAAAAAAGCTAAAAAGGAAAAAAAGGAAGGCGGATTGCCATTACCGATGATTATTGGCGGAGCGGCTGGCTTGGTAATATTAATAGCTCTGAGCGTCATACTTGGCACAATTATCGCAAGCAATTTTTTTGCACCTCAGCAGGCTTCAGTGCAAGCGGTCGAAAATGCAGACAAGGCAAATGATAAATCGAAGAAAAAAATACCTGCAGACGAAGACGATCCCGATGCGCCGGCTGACGATGATATGCACATTTTTGAAACGGGCAAGATAACTACAAATACGAAAGGTGCAAGCAATATATATGTCGTTCTGGAGCTTGCAGTTGATTTTAAGCCATACGATCCAGAAGATGAAAAAATGAAGGCTTTGGTGAATGAAAAAGGCGAAATAAACAAGGAGCTGCCGCTGTATAACAAGTTGAAAATGCAGGTAACAAGCCAGATAACAAATGTTTTGGCTTCGTACACAGAGCCAGAATTGCAAGCTGCAAGACCTGAGCTAAATAATATAATGCGGACGCAATTGAAATCCGTTTTCCGTAAATTCGAGTTAAAATTAGGCGATGTACATGTTGTAACTTTCCTTGTGCAGCAGATGTAGCCTGATTTATTTTGTGATACTATCATGCACAATTATGATTTTTTTTTCATAATTCTATCATTCATATTAAGTTTTAGATAAAGTTAAAGAATAAATTATATATGCCTAATAACCCTATTTCGCAAAGCAATGTTGATGATATATTGAAGAATGTTTCTTCGGAATCTATTCGATTTGATGACATATCTGCTCGGTTTTCCCGAAACGAGGTCAATAATTACGACTTCCGCCGCCCGAACCGTATTTCAAAAAATCAGGTTAGAACTCTTCAGTCAATACATGAAAATTTTGCAGAAATATTTGGCTACTATTTAGTTTCCAAACTGCAAACAACTGTAAATATAACAACTACTTCCGTTGATCAGTTGTTTTATTCGGAATTTATTCTTTCTGTTTCCAATCCAAGCTGTCTTTATGTTTTCGATATTGAAGGCACTGATGGCAACGGCATTTTGGAAATAAGTCCGCAACTGGCACTTATTATCGTTGAAAGGCTGCTTGGCGGAAGCGCCGATGTTACGCCGAAACCGCGCACAATTACTGCAATCGAACAAACTGTTGTGCGTGGTATTATTGAACATGCTTTGAGCGATCTGAAAACGGCATGGAAAGCCATTTCGGATATTGGTTTCAAATATCAGCGATTGGAGCAAGAGGCTGATTTTGTTCAAATTGCGCCGTCTTCGGAAATTGTAATCGTCATATCTTTCGATGTGCATATAGGCTCGCAAACATATTTGCTCAACTTGTGTTTTCCGACTTTTGCTCTGGAAGAGGTGCTGGCAAAACTGAACAGACAGCAGGTTACAACATCGGCTATGCCGCAGAGCCCTAAAAAAGTCCGCGAAAATATATTGGCGGTAAATCAGCAAATATCAACAACTTACTTGCCTGTTATCGCCGAACTCGGCAAAACTTCCATAACGGTTACAGAACTGCTGGAACTGAAAGTTGGCGATGTTATAAAGCTGAAAAAAAGAGTTGATGAAGAGATGGAAATCATTATTGCCGGCAAGCGGAAATTGGCGGCACGTCCCGGCTCGGTCGAAGGCAAAAAAGCCGTGCGCATCATACGTCCGCTGACAGATGATGATTTATACGAGGAAGATATTTCATATAAACCGGAAGATGTATAAATTGCATATAATAATTAATAAAAATTCATAAATATCCATAAGAACAATATTATATAATAATTTAGAATATGACACAAGAAGAAATTGATGCCCTTATCTCGGGTGTAGACGAAAACGAATTAGACAGCGATATTGCAGCCGAAGAGTTGAATGAAACTGCCGACGAAGCTGCTTTTCCTGATTTAAGCCAAAATGACAATATCTCGCAAACGGCGCTTGATCCAAAAATGGATTTGCTCTATGATTTGCAACTGCCTGTTTCTATTGAACTCGGCCGCACAAATATGCTCATACGCGATATCCTGAAACTTGGCCGCGGTTCCGTTGTGGAATTTGATAAACTGGTTAGTGAGCCCGTCGATGTTCTCATAAATGGGAAAAAAATTGCTGAAGGCGAAGTCGTCGTTATTGACAAGCATTTTGGTATCAGAATAACAACTTTGGTTGATCCAAGTGCGGGAATCCGTGCTATGCGGAGGTAATATGGATGCAAATATTCTACAATCGTTCACAGTGCTTATGTTTGCGGTGGTTGTGCTTGCCGCTATTTTCTTTATGCTAAAAAAATTTGCAGCTAAGCGTAATGAAAATAAGGCATCTATCAATCTCAATGTTATATCCAAAATTTCATTGCAGCCCAAAAATCATTTGTTTGTTGTAAAAGTTGGCGATAAAATATTGGTGCTTGGAGTTTCAGAAAACAACATCAATATTCTCACGGAGTTAGAGCCGAATTTTGCCGACAATATGCAGAATAAATCGCAAGAAACTATCAAAAATGAGGTCATAAGCAAACTGGCTGCCACTAATATGCCGCAAACAGCTGATTTATCGTTTTTGAATTTTATCAAATCCTCATTCAAATTCAACAATTAAACAGCAATCATTTCGCTCAAGCTCATTCTTTATATAGTAACTATCAAAAAAAACAGTTACAGACAATAATAGAAGAGGTAATATCCTTTGCTAATACAAATTCAGACAACAGTTTTATACACCTTTTTATCTAAAAACGGAGGTCTTATGAAGACAACAAAAATTTTGAAATTACTGCCGGTGCTGGTATCGAAAACAAACAATTTATGAATATTTATTCATAAATGCTATTTTTTCAACACTAAACTCACATAATAACATTTTTGGCAAAAATCAGGTGTAGTACTGTTAAACCAAAATTTACGCCAATTTACAAATTCTTCATTATTCAAAATGTTAATCAATTTTTCATGTTTAATATTTCCAAATTGTTTTTCCTTTGGAAACGGTTTTGCGCAACATGTAGGCACATAGCCATCTTGGCTGATATAAAAATGTGTCCATGGGAAAGGACATTTTTGAAAACCACTTTCTGTCTGAAAATTTTTATTTGTTACTAATACATTTTTTGTATTGGTAATTGTCTTGTTAAGTTCCTCAACAGCACACTTAAAATCTTGTGTTTGGTAAAATTGATAATAAGAAACAGGAATATTTGTTACAGATGCAAGGTTAAATAATGTAAAATTAATATAATTAACACCTGTTTTATCTGCATATTTTACCAAATCAGACATAGCTGTATAATTCTCTTTAGTAACAACCATATTCAGCATTAAATCAGTCGAAGTATTTCTACACATTTCTGCCAACAATTTGATGTTTTTATCTAATGCACTGAAATTAGAATTTATCCTAATAGCGTTATATATCTCATTAATTCCATCAATTGATATTTGGATAGTATCAATTTTATCAATCACTTTTTTAACGTTTTCTATAAAATTTGGCAAAACCGCATTCGTAGAAACAGAAATAATGATTCCTTTGTTTTTATTCTTAATGTAATCAACTATTTCTTGCAAGTTCTTATATAAAAATGTCTCGCCCATTCCAGTCAATCCAATAGAATCCAAATAAGGATAAATTTCATCAATTACTCTTTTTGCCTGTGCGGTATCCATACTTCCTTCGTCCATATTTTTTCCATATTCATATTCTCGCGGACATATTGTACAAGCAAGGTTGCAGCGATTTGTCAATTCCAACATAATTGTTGAAGGATAAGCAACTTTTGTCGATTTTGTATATTTGTAATAAAAATATTTAATTTTATTAGCAATATACAATGGAAATTTTTTATTTAATGGTAAATAATAAATTCGTTTAAGTATTTTTTTTAATTTTCGTTTATTCATAATATGTAACATGCAAGGGCAAAACATACATTGCCCCCTTCGATGTTTTTTGTTTTTATCAATTTATATGCTTGCCCTCGAGATAAGACCCGCTTAAATTCTACTGTATCACCACAGATATTCGCCTGATGCTATTCCTAATATCTATCTTCTTCTGATAAATGAATAAGTGCTGATTCTATATAAGATTTCAAATCCATACCATGTGATGCAGCCTGATGAATTAGTAAAGACCTTGTTATTTCATCTAAGTTTATGTATTTTCTGTGATATTTTATGAGATATTGTTTCCATATACAAATATACGAAATATAACGTAAAAAAATAGAGGCGCAATCACTTGAATCTCCTATATATCTACTATCATAAATCGCTCTCAATTAGGCAAGCCATTTTTAGAAGCTGCTTTAGTGTACCTATCTTTAAATCTTCATGCGAACAGGAACGGTTACATTTAAAATAGAACTTGCTTTCCATAAGTGCGATGACTGCCCTTCATTTTAAATAAAAGAGCCTTATGCTCCCGCATCACGCAAAAATGCCTGACGCGAATATCAATGCTTTAATGGGCATCCCCCCAGATAGCCGCCTCTACAGCTCAATTATATATTTTATCATATCGCAAGTTATTTTGCTTATTATAATATTGTCTTGTCTATTTTGCTTGTTTTGTGATTAATCATTGCATGCAACTACTGTTATTACCGATAACATGGCTATAAATCCCACTCCTGTTCGGAATATCTATAATTTCATTATGTATATGATAATTACAGATAATTACGTATATTTGTAAACTTATTTTATTAATATATTTTCATTTAAAATGTCGTTATTTAATCACAAAATCAATTTACAAAAATTACTCCATCTCATTCCTGAATC
>JAVBOP010000172.1:0-15513 GCA_031550405.1 Kapaibacterium sp. (SeqCode) | reverse complement strand
ACTTCTTATAATTTTAAAAAAAGGAGAAAAACTATGACAAAAAAAAGAGCAACGCTAAAGAGCCTTATGTCTATATTTTTGATGATACTTACAGCTATGATGATTAATACAAACAGCGCCTGGGCGGATTGGGATTGCCCGCCAGGAGACGGCTGGAACCAGGTCAAGACAAGCCGGTTTACATGGAAAGGATACGCTGGCTGCAGTATGGAATACAAATACTGCTGGCGAGTGATTGAAGAAAATGGTGTTACTATGGTCCAAATATATGTACACGAAATAAATCAGATACTGCCTAACAGTTGTATAGGTGAAACATCTTTTGAGGATTTATATTCAGAAATTGTGGAAGAATGCACGAAAGATATTATACAAAACAAGCATCCATGGGATCAGAGCGCCTTATATGTTCCAAAATGTTCTGACGGCTGGAGCGATGTTGTATATAAAGTTGGACGCCCAAGATGTATAACTAACGCCTATTTGCAATGGATAACTCCAATGACAAATAATGAACCTGATAATTATAAGTGGGGATCTGATATAGATACTGCCACTGCTTACGTTGTCAATATGGTTCCAAATTCCGGCATAAATTCAAATTTGAATAATGTTTCGCAGGTGAATCCGAATCATAGTAGCAGCCATGTTTCTACACAGCAGGCGAATACAGTTCCAAATTCAGCTATATCTGCCAATAAACCATCTAATCGGTTGCTTGATATACAAAGCCCATACCAAATACGGGTTATAAGTCCCTGCTATGTATTTGAAAGAAGTGTGTGCTGGAGCATCCGTAAATATTGCTTTAACACTATTTGGAGCATGGGTAGACCACAGAAGGTTTTACACTGGGAAGAAATAGGGAATTCGTTAGATCAGTATGATTGCCCGAATAGCAAGGAAGTATACCTGTACAGAGATATTATACCAATAGGTAAAAACAGTAAGCGAACCGTAGATTGCAGACCTGTTTCTTGCGATTAATTTTTTTTATTAACAATCACGTATAGCCGTTGCATGCAACGGCTATACAATATATAATAAGGAACAATAACAATGAAAAAAATAATATTGATATTGGCAATAATATGCCAGATATGCGCTGTGGCACAAGAGGAAAAAGACTTTAAGCAAATATCTATATTGGACGGGACAGGGCTATATTCAGCCTCGCCAACATCTGATTATATGTATATTCCCACACGAGGAATCTATTGCATGGATAAAAAGCATAATGCACTTAAATATGGCAATGAAGAAATTTCTGAATTATATGATGAATATGCACCAGGCTCTACTATATCAGTCTTTGGAATTAAGCATTGGAAAGATAATATTTACTGGGCTGCGCTAAACAAAGGTGGCTTTCTTGTTTTCAGGGGAAAAACAGATACAAGCGATATGGAAATACTGCATCAGTATAATTCTAAAAATGTAAAGAATTTTTTATACTTTAATATACCTATAAATGATGGTATAGAGGTAAGCGACCTTATTTCAGGCTTTTGCTTTGACAAAACAGGCGAATATGTGTATTATATGACTGAAGATGATGTATTAATAAAAATGAAAACTAACAATCCCGATACTATTGAATATGGGGTTAATACCACTTTAATTTTAGAAGAAAAAGGCTATGCACTAACGTGGGTAAATTATAGGGATTTTCATATAGATGAAAACGACAATATATGGTTTGCCACTTGTTATAAACATATTCCCATGTTTAATACCACAAGCAGAGAATATACTTTTTTTGACTCCACATGTTTGCCTGTACCAACAAGAATGAAAGCCCATCCTTATGATAACACACAAAAAGAGCTAGCTTCGTTGTTTAATCTCTGTGATATTCATGTCCTGCCAGAAAAGCATAACTATGTAAAAATAGGGATGGGAAAGTATGGAAAAGGTTATTATGACTCAACAGCTAAAAAATGGCTACCGCACTGCACTAACAAGATATTAAAATATGAAGATGGTGTGTGGGATACTATTCCTGTGCCTTACGAAATGCTTGTCAAGAAAATTGATGGTGAAACAGTACAAGCTTATGCACTTTATGACAAGATATTCCAATGGACAGAAGACGAAATTGCATTTGATGCAAACGATATATATCCCTATGAAGAAAATGGATTAGAAGGCAATAGGAAGCGAAAAATGCTGATATATAATTTAGCCACAAAGAAATGGAGCGAATTTGTATTTCCGTTTCACTATTCAAAGGTACGTGCGATACCAAGTGATGTGGAGATATGGAATGGTAAGTATTACTTTTTATTCTATCCTACATTTGATAATGCTACCAAAACTTATTTTTCTCCTCTTTATTCCTATGAGCCGGGCAGTAACATAGAAGAACCTGAAACGGAAGAGGGCATTTTTGCGGATTTATGGATATCGGATAAAAATGTCTATCCAAATCCAACAAATACGAATTTAACTGTAAATATTACTTATTATCCTCAGGCAGGCGATGATTTGCAGGTAGGCTTATATAATTCTCTTGGCGAGCGGAAGCTGGATTTGAAGCCATTGGGCGAATATTCAGCCGCCGAAAACCGTTTTAAAATCAAATTCGACATCCCGCCAAATTTGCCTCGCGGCATGTATTTTCTCAATGCCCGCAGCGGCAACGAAAGCCGCACCAAAGGCATAGCCATTTATTAATTTTTATTAACAATCCTGTATAGCCGTTGCATGCAACGGCTATACGATTAAATTTTAAATCATCAACACCCCGCTGCTTCGTCTGAAGGGGTGTTTGCATATTAAACAGATAATTGTTAAGTATAACATGCAGTCTATTGCTTGCTTATCTCATCATAAAATATGGCAGATGCACGAATGCCGCCAAAGAAATTATCTAAATGCAGCGACTCATTAGGCGAGTGGATATTATCCGCCGGAAGACCGAATCCCATCAAAATGGCTGGAGCATGCAATTCTTCGCCGAATAACACCACGATAGGAATAGAGCCGCCCTCGCGCATAAAAACAACATCCTTTCCAAAAGCCGCCTTCAAAGCTGCCACCGCCGATTTTATGCCAATACTGTCGCGCTCTACAACCAGCGGAGAGCCAGAATGCAATTCCTGAACTTCAACTTTGACCGTTGGCGGCGCTAACTTACGCAAATAGGCGGCAATATTCTTAAGTATTTGCGAAGGCTTCTGGTTTGGCACAAGCCGCATGGATATTTTTGCAGACGCCCAGGATGGAATAATGGTTTTAGCGCCTTCACCTGTATAACCACCAACAATTCCATTAAGATCCAGCGACGGACGCACCCATGTACGCTCCAGCGTGGAATAGCCTGTTTCGCCATTCAGTTCGCCAACACCCAAATCCTCCTTGTATGCAGCCTCGTTATATGGCAATTTTTTGAAATTCTCCCGCTCGTCATTGGTTGCAGGCACAACATCGTCATAAAAATTTGGAACAGTAATGCGCCCGTATCTGTCCTTCAATTGAGTAATCATCCACGCAAGAACCTGAATAGGATTGTCGATTGCACCGCCAAACGAACCGGAATGTACGTCTCGATTGGGACCTGTAACCTTCACTTCAATATATGCAATGCCGCGCAATCCATAGCAAATCGTTGGCAGCCCCTCCGCAAACCATTCCGTATCGGAAATCATTGAAAAATCACAGCTTAGCATTTCCTTATTCTTGATAATAAAATCCTCAAGATGGTTGCTTCCAGCTTCCTCCTCGCCTTCAAATAGCAATTTCACATTAACAGGCAATTTGCCATAAGTTTTGAGATGCGCTTCAATGGCTTTTACGTGGCAGAATAGCTGTCCCTTATCGTCAGCTGTGCCGCGAGCATAAATCCTGTTATTTAATATGGTTGGCTCGAACGGAGCACTATTCCACAGGGATAGCGGGTCAACGGGCTGCACATCATAATGCCCGTAAATTAGCAGAGTTTTGGCGTCTTTGCCCGCGCCAAGCCACTCGCCATATACGATAGGATGGCCTGCGGTGGGATACGTTTTGACATTATTTATGCCAATATTTTTGAGATGTTCAACAAGCCAGTTTGAGCATTTTTCCATGTCAGCATTATATTTTGAATCGCTGCTGATGCTTGGAAACTTAAGAAAATCAATAAGTTGGCTAAGGTGATTTTCTTTTTGAGCTTCAATGTAATCAAGTATTTTTTGCATAAATACACGCGTTTTAAGTTATACAAACATTATGTGGAACAATATATAACGATTAAGTCAATCAGGCATTATAATACCAAACAAACCTGATTTTAATTTTACTGAATAAATTTCACAATATTTATTAATTTTTTTTCATAAATAGCCGGATTAATACTCTGCTACTTATGCTGTTAAAATTCAACGGCAAGCATTAAACCAAGCTTTTCCTTGAACTGGATGTCTTGTGTAACTTTATTGTCGTAAATGGTTTGCATTGCAAAAAAAGCAGATAAATATTTATTAACTTTCATATTTATCAACACTTCCCAATTGATGTAAGTATCCTTGAATAAAATACTTGCATAGTCATAAAAAAATTCTAATTTGGTGTCAAGCGATACATTTGTAACAATTCCACTCGAAAAAGTCAATTTGGAATATGCTCCAAATTCCCAGAGCGATTTTTCGCCGGGCTGCAATCCATATACGCCTTGCGCAGACAGCCGTTCGTCAGTTACTAAAGTTATTTTACCGGTTATTGGAGCGACCAGCGCTGCAAATCCCTTATTTTCATAGGTCATACCTATGGCAGTCAGAAGGTATGCCGGCGCAAAAATATTTGCGGTCAAAATACTGTCATCCTTATAGGTTTCGGAAAATTGCGAGCGAAAATCGAATGTTGCATTATAGTTAAAATTTTCAAACGCTTTGCGGCTGTAAGATGAAGTAAAATTTAATTTATCATCCGTCTTATGCGGGTGCAGGCTTTCATCTAATTTTCCATCGCCATCCAAGTCTTGCGCCATCAAACCAAAAGCCAAATCAATTGTGTTTTCCCATTTATTCAAGTCTGTGATATAATTATACTTACCTAAAAATATTGCAGTGAATGCTAAAGAATTGAAACCATCTTTTGTCCAATTTTTATAAAAAGCTTCTTCCGCAGTTACTACAGCTTTGTTGTTAATTACCCAAGGAGTTTTTTGTGCCGTATCGACTTTGGTTGTAGTATTTTTTTGAGCAACAGCTGCGGCTTCTTCGTTCAAATTAGAGCTTCCCTGAGCGTGAAGCGAATTGGATAAAATAAAAATAGATAGAACTAGTAACGTAAAAAATTGGTATTTCATATTTTTTTACCTAAAAATGCTAATTAATTGAGCTAATATTAAACGTATGTTAACGTATATATTCGGGAAAAATTTTTGAAAACATGTTTTTTATGAATTAAAACATTCTTCCAACTTCAACGTCATCATTCAATGTATTTTTTTTATTTAATATTTTAAGGAACAAAACATGAAAAAATTATTTGTATTAGCGTTTTTATTCATTCCATATTTTATGAATGCGCAGACAGAAACACAGGATATAGCCTTGATTCAGGCATATTTTGGCAAGGAAAAACAGACATTAGTAAGAGATTACATGAAGCTGGACGAGGCTACAGCCAAAGTTTTTTGGACGCTTTACGACGAGTATGAAAAAGATCGCCAAAAATTAATGCGCGAAAGAATCAAAAATGTTGAAGGATATATCAGCAAATATGGCGACATGAATAGCGATGCTTCCGAAGATATGATGGAAGACATTTTAGACAGTGATATTGATTTGGTAAAATTAGAGAAAAAATATTTAAGCAAAATGACAAAAGCTATTGGAGGCATTCAAGCTGCTCGATTTTTTCAATTAGAAAATTACCTTCGCAACCTTATTGCTACCAACATACAGGAAAAAATACCCGTTCTTAATGGGTTAAAAAAATAGAGGGAAATATAGCAACAATAAGTAAAATTAAAAAAAATTCATAATTACTTTTTGTGAATTTTTAATATTGAGATAAAAATTATGAAAATTACATTTCCTGATGGTAATGTCCGCGAATATCCAGTAAATACAACTGGTTACGAAATAGCACAATCCATATCCGAAGGGCTGGCACGCAATGCGGTCGGCATACTCCTTAATGATGATAAATACGACTTGATGCGTCCGATTTCTGAAGATGCAAATATGAAAATATTAACCTTCGATGACGAAGAAGGCAAGGATATATATTGGCACTCTTCCGCCCATTTAATGGCTGAAGCCTTGCAGCAGCTGTATCCGGGCATTAAGTTTGGCATTGGTCCTGCAATCGAAAACGGCTTCTATTATGATGTCGATTTGCCTGAAAATGTGAAACTTACTGCGGAAGATTTGCCAAAAATCGAAGCTAAAATGATGGAGCTTGCAAAAGCCGCTTCTCCATATATTCGTGAGGTTGTGGATTGGGAAGAAGCAATGCACCATTGGCGCGATGAGGTGAAAGATGAATATAAAGCGGAACTTTTGGAAGGCTTTAAAGGGCAGGAAATTTCGTTCTATAAGCATGGCACTTTTACCGATTTATGTCGTGGGGCACATTTGCCTAACACCTCGTTAATTAAGGCAGTTAAGCTGCTTTCGATTGCTGGGGCATATTGGCGTGGAGATTCAAGCCGAAAGATGATGACACGTATTTATGGCATTACTTTTCCTAAAAAGAAGATGCTTGATGAATATTTGTTAATGCGAGAAGAGGCAGAAAAACGCGATCATCGTAAGTTGGGCAAAGATCTTGATATTTATATGATTACGCCGATTATTGGCGGTGGTTTGCCGGTATGGTTGCCAAATGGGACAACAATGCGTCGCATTATTGAAGATTTTATGCGTAAAGAGCAAGTAAAACGCGGCTATCAGGAGGTAATTACGCCGCATGTCGGAAATATTAATTTGTATAAAACTTCGGGACATTATCCATATTATGCTGATTCGCAGTTTCCTCCGATGACGATTGAGGACGAGGAATATATGATGAAGCCGATGAATTGTCCGCATCATCATCAGATTTATCTCAACAAGCCTCGTTCGTATCGTGATTTGCCTTTGCGTTTGTTCGAGCTTGGCACGGTTTATCGTTACGAACAATCTGGCGAGCTTAGTGGTCTTACTCGTGTTCGCGGCTTTACTCAAGACGATGCCCATATTTATTGCACGGTTGAACAGCTCAAAGATGAAGTGAAAGGCGTTGTCGATATTATTTATTATTTTTTCAAAACTTTTGGTATGGCGGACAGCATTCAAACTCGTTTGTCGTTCCGCGATGATTCTTCTGACAAGTATGGCGGCGATATTGAGTTGTGGCTCAAAGCACAACGCGAAATCACGGAAGCAGCCGATGAATTGGGCTTGAATTATGTTATTGCTCCGGGCGAAGCAGCATTTTATGGTCCAAAAATCGACTTTATAATTAAAGATGCTATTGGTCGTAAGTGGCAGCTTGGCACGGTTCAGGTGGATTATGTCATGCCTGAGCGTTTCAATTTGGAATATACTGGTGCGGACAATACGGAGCATCGTCCTGTGTGTATTCATCGGGCGCCGCTTGGCTCTATGGAACGTTTTATGGCGATTTTGATTGAGCATTATGCGGGCAATTTCCCATTCTGGATTGCTCCTGTGCAAGTGAGCGTTTTGCCTATTGGAAGCGTGCAACATGAATATGCAGAACAGCTTAAAACAAAGCTTGAGGCGCAAGGTTTCCGTGTTATGATTGACACAAGAAATGAAAAAATAAACAGAAAAATAGCAGAATCTGAGCAGAAAAAAATCCCATTCGCCTTAATTATTGGTCAAAAAGAGATGGAAGCTGGCACTGTTTCCGTTCGCGAGCACACCAAAGGCGATATTGGTGCTAAAACTCAAGATGAGATTATTGCACTGTTTACAGATTTGAATGAGAATCGTACTGTGTAATATAAATTGATAAATAAATTATAGCAAGGGAGCAAGTCTCCCTTGTTTAATATATAGAGAATTATGAATAAAATTTAATAATTTAAATGTGTTTTTGATATAACAAATATTTAACTAATTTGAAATTATAAGGTTGTAAGTATATATGAATATTACTAGCGATAAATTATATTGTAAATATCATATTAATTTTTATATTGTTGCATCATTAACTTAAAATATCGTGAATAAATCAATGGAGGTAGAAATGAAACAGAAAATTATGCTTATAGTAATATTTGCATTCATTTTAGCAGCAATGAATTCTTGCAAAAAAAACTCAACACCGGAAAATTCAAGTGGCTATGTCGTGGATGCTAGCATGAACAATATCACTATTGTTACTGCAAAAGGAGATACTTTAAATATTAGCACTATGGATGCAGATCCTCAAAAGGTCATTGGGGTAGCTTTAGGGGATACTGTTAATGTAACTTATACCAAGTATAAACTTGAAAATGGAAATGTTTTAAGAGCATTGGAGTTGAAAATTATAGGGCATGTTAAAAATATTTCCGTTATAGGAAGCTGGGTTACGCCTAATCCTATTAATTCTAAAGAAGTTCAAGGTATGAGATTAAAAGAAGATGGAACAGCTGTATCTATAAATATGGCGACACTTGTATTTCAAAAATGGAAGATGCAGGATAAAACGCTTATTTTAACAAGTAAAAGTATTGGAAATAAACAGGAATTTGAATGTATAGATACTTTGCAAATTAACAAATTAGATGCTGATTCATTAGTGTTGTCTCAACACGGTGAAATTATTTGGGCTCTTGCGAGGCAGGATAAATAGAATAAGACAGGATTCCTACCTTGTTTTATTTACAAAATGGGAAGGTACATGAATAAAATATTAAAAAACCTTGATAATTACGAAATTTTATTTTCATCTATTGAAGGAGCCGACGTAGATGATGATATTATCATTACGCGTAAAGCAATGGATGAAATGGCGCGAACATTTACCAATACATTTGGAGATAGTAGCCAGGATTTTATCCGATTTTCGGTAAAAAATCCAGATTTTTTTTCTAAGTTTTTTTTCATCAAATTTGACAATGAAATAGATGAAAATGATAAAGTTTTTGAATTGGGAAATATAAAAATTGTAATTAATAGAAGAGATATTTTTTATTTTTTAGGTATAATAATAGATTTCACAACTGGCTTTAACAGAAGTGGTTACCTATTTATTGACAATATGGATAAAAATACAAAAATCTCTTCTGAAGCAAAAATTTAGCATTGTTAAAATCCGATACATGCTTGCTTATTTACCTTCTGTTCACATAAATTAGATAATTTTGTTAATATATTTTGTATTATGAATTTGACAGAAACAGATTATAAATTAATAGCAGATTGTTTTCCAGTTCCTCGCGGAAATGTTAGCTTGAGCAATTTAGAAATGCTCAATGCGGTTTTATATGTTCTCGAAAACGGTTGTAAATGGTGAGCTTTGCCAAAAATTTTTTGACAATTGGCACACGATTTACATACGGATGAATCGTTGGGCGAAGTTTGGAATGTTAAATAATATTTTCTTTAAATTGCAAAAAGAGCAACTTATTTCAATAAAAATCGAAGCAATTTCGTTGGATAGCGCGAACATTAAGGTGCATCCGGATGAGACGGGCGCTTTAAAAAATTCGGAAAGCAAGCAATTGGGCAGTCTCGTGGCGGGTGCAACACCAAACTTCGTTTGGTTGTCGCAAGTGATCGGATTGCGGTAGGTTTTCACCTTTCCGAAGGGTAAAAATATGATGTTTCAAAAGGATATAAACTGTTGAAAAATATCGATTTAAATATTTTAAATCATGCTGACGATAAGCCCAACGTCAAACTTTTTAGCGACAAAGCGTACGAAGGCTACAAAATACGTATATCTATTACAGATAATGGGGTAGAGTCTGTGATACCACCAAAATCCAATCGAAAAGAACCGTGGAATTATGCCAGAGAAATTTACAAAAAACGCAATGAAATTGAAAGATTATCCAGGCGAATCAAAAGAACTAGGAAGGTTTTCACCTAATATGACAAAACTGATGTAATGTTTTTAGCATTTATTGCATATTCATTAATTGTAGATCATTTGGTTTGCGTGCCGCCCCTAACTAAATGACATGCCGGCAATAAAGCGATGCCAAAACAATTTGTTTGTTTTATTGTGCGTTTATCTTTATCTTTGTATCCAATTTTGTTCAACTATAAATTAAATTATTTATTCATGCAAGAAAATATTATTTTGCAAAAAGATAACACCGCCAATCCTGCACCGCTTGGATTATGCGGATTCGGCTTGACCACAGTTTTGCTAAACATCCATAACGCTGGATTTTATCCGATAGATTCGACCATAATGAGCATGGGCATCATGTATGGAGGCTTGGCGCAGGTCTTGGTTGGGCTAATGGAATGGAAAAAAAACAACACCTTTGGCACAACCGCTTTCACTTCATACGGCTTGTTCTGGATTTCGCTTGTTGCTGTTTGGCTGCTGCCCAAAGCAGGTTTAACAGAAGCTCCGGCGCCGTTTTCTCTTGGATGCTATCTGGGCATGTGGGGGATATTTTCGACCTTTTTATTCATCTGTACGCTAAAATTAAATAGAGCATTACAAGTTGTATTTTTCACTGTTGTTCTGTTGTTTTTTGGTTTGTCATTATCAAATTTCTTTGAATCGCACACCATTCATGTTATTTCAGGATATATTGGCATATTCTGTGGTTTTTCGGCTATTTACACCGGTTTGGCTCAAGTAGTAAATGAAATTTACAAAAGGGAAATAATGCCTCTCGGCAGCAAAAAATAAGAATTATTCCTGCTGAATGTTATCTTGTTTTTTTGCAGTTAAAGTAAATTTTATGTTATAATATTGAGTTTGTTTTTCTTTTAGTTTAGCTGTGTCTTATGTTGAGAATGTCGCCGTCTTTGCAGGTGTACTCCTTGCCTTCAAGGCGGAAAGTGCCTTTTTCTTTGCACTTGGCAAAAGAACCAGCTTCCATAAAATCGTCATAACCCGTAACTTCGGCACGTATGAACTTGTTGTAAAAATCAGTGTGAATCGCTCCGGCGGCTTCCTGTGCAGTCATTCCCTTGCGTATAGTCCAAGCACGGCATTCATCTTCGCCAACAGTGAAAAACGACTGTAAACCCAATAAATTATAGGCACTACGAATGGTTCTGTCAAGCGGAGAATCCTGCAAGCCATATTCGTCCATAAAAACAGCTTTTTCCTCATCAGGCAATTGCGAAAGCTCAAGTTCTATTTTGGCAAAAAATGGCTCAATTTTTATATTATTACCTGTGATTTCAGATTTAATTTTATTCACAATTTCAGTACTGTTTTTCACATCAGCTTCTGATAAATTAAGAGCAATCAGCATAGGTTTTGCTGTGAGCGGCTGATAATTTTTTAAATATTTGATATCATCTTCTGTAAGCTCGGTCTCACGAAGAGGAATATTATTCTCCAAAGCCTTGTGCCAACGCTGCATTGCCTCAATTTCACGCTTGACATCATCTTTATTTTTTTGCTTCATCATGTCTTTATCTAACTTTTCAAGCCTGCTTTCGACAAATGCCAAATCGGTTAAAAGAAATTCATCTTCCAATGTTCGTATGTCGCGAATGAGATTGATACTGCCTTCAATGTGCGGAATTGTATCATCTTCAAAACCGCGAACTACATGAATAAAAGCATCATTTGTTTTCACTTTTGTGATGAATTGGCTGTTAAATTGCGATGAAGCCCTGTCGCCTTTCTGCACGCCAACTAAATCGACGATTTCAATAGTCGCATTTACTTTTTTCTTTGGATTAAAAATATTAGTAAGCAAATCCAAACGAGCATCCGGCACTTTAACTATAGCCTGATTTGATTCGCGTTTAGCTATTGCGGAAGAATCAAGGTGTATTTGCGAAAGAGTCTGAAAAACAGAGGTCTTCCCCGACTGAGGAAGACCAACTAATCCAATTTGCATGTTATATCCCGTATTTATGAATTTTTATTCATTATTTTTTATTAGTTGCACTGAACTGGTCATCTTTTGTAGCTTTATCTTCTATTTTCGTGCCATCAGCAAATTCTATTAACGTAGGTGTCCAAACTGCCCGCAAATTAGTTGATTCGCGAATAATTTTGTCTCGCTGATTATCCTCTAAATGCTGAAATGGCATGGAAAAACGCATTGGTTTTTCAGTATTTACAGGGATTTCTGTTGCTGTTACAAGATTGTATAATTTCACCAGTTCACCATTAGGAGTATAGAAAAACAAGCGACCTTCAACTTTCTTAATCACCTTGTCGGAGGTATTTTTTATATCAAAAACAAGATTGTTGATTTTGTTATTTTTATCAGCATCATTGAAATTAATACCGGCATAATGGAAAGTGTGGTTGAGAAACAGACTTATTCTTGCGCCCGAATTTTTCAATGTTTCAATAGTTCTATCCTTGAGAAATTTCTTTTGACTGCTAATAATTTCCGCAATTGTTTTGCCAACCAAAGAATCTTTTTCTGCTCCAACGCGAGTGATAGCGTTAATAAAATATTCAATGTTTTCCTGCGAAAAAGATGAATCTGCGGCTATTTTATTAGAAATGTCTTCTAAGTTATGCAAAGTGATTTTTTCTTTTGCAACAGGCGAGGTAAGTTCATCATTTTTCTGGTTATTACATGCTGTGAAAAAGACAACAGCAGCAACTAATAGTGATAACAGCTTTAAGTTCATGTGTAAGAAACCCTAAATTTAATTTTTAAAATATTTAAACAAATAAAAAACAAGCTACAAATTTAATATTATTTTATTAAACTAACAAATATAAAAATATTGACAGGGAATAAAAATGCAATATATTTCGCCGCTCTGCAATTCATTGCGAATTATTTGTTTTCCATTTTGTCATATTTTTTTCGTATTTTATGCAAATAAAATCATATTTCTTTCTATACGGAGTAGTTATGCAATCTGGAAATCTTGTTTTGGTACTTCATACTCATCTTCCCTGGGTGTTACATCATGGAACCTGGCCTCATGGCGAAGATTGGCTAACTGAAGTTATTGCAGAGTGTTACATTCCATTGCTGAATGTATTTAATGAGCTTGTCGATGAAGGTATTTTGCCCAAAATCACACTTGATATTTCGCCCGTCTTATGCGAGCAATTGGAGCATGATGATACGAAAAATATATTTATAAAATATTGCGATGAAAAAATAGCAGCTGCTCTTGAAGATTATGAAGATTTTAAAAAATGGGGATATGACAAGCATCATATTTACCTTGCCAAGTGGTGGGCAGATTGGTATGAGGCACGTAAAGACGACTTTATAAATAAGTATAACTGCTCTGTAATCAATGGCTTGCGCAAATTGCAGGATATCGGTGCCATCGAAATAATGACATGTGGAGCAACACATGGATATTTGCCGCTGCTTGGCTATGATAAAAGTGTGAATTTGCAGTTAAAAGCAGCGGTAAATAATTATGAAAAACACTTTGGGCGAGCACCGCGTGGCGTTTGGCTTCCAGAATGTGCATATCGTCCATCTTATGAATGGCAGTCGCTTGTACCAGTGAAACCTTTTAATATTAAGCACTTAAGGCGCGGTGTTGAACAATTTTTAGCCCAAAATAAACTGTTCTATTTTATCACTGATGAAGATTTATTAAAGCGCAGTTCTCCTATTGGAATATTCAACAATAATGATCGCTCGGATCTTATTCATATAACTTCACCTAAATTTAAGCCAATACCGTGGAATTTTGATAAAAATCCGCTTGGCTTATTTGAAGTGAGTTCGAGTGAGAAGGTCGAATATGGTACAGCCGTTGCATTTACACGCCATCATGATATTTCAATGCAGGTTTGGAGCGGTACAATAGGTTATCCGGCGCATCCCGACTATCTGGATTTTCACAAGAAGCATTTCCCATCTCGCCTGAGATATTGGCGCGTAACCGATGCAAAGGCTGATATGCTGTATAAAAAGTTATATCATCCTGATTGGACTTGGGAAAAATTAGATTTGCAGGTGAATCATTTTATACATCAAATCGAAAATTCTTCTAATTATTATAAAAACATAACAGACAGGTTTGCAACGGTCTGTCTGCCATTTGATACAGAGCTATTTGGGCATTGGTGGTTTGAAGGACCAGAATTTATCCGCAGACTGTGTAAGGGATTAGCTCATTCACCTTGGGTCAAAATGGCAACGGCTTCAGAGCAATTGTTCAAAATCAAGCCGCGAGAGGTTATCAGTTTGCCTGAAGGCTCGTGGGGCGAAAATAATAATCATGATGTCTGGTCTGGTTATGAAAACGGCTGGACTTGGCAATATATATATGATGATGAACTAAAATTAAGCAATATTTTAGATGAAAATCCTGTTGCCTCGCTTGACGAAATGCAGAACAGGATATTGACTCAAGCATTGCGTGAACTGATGTTGCTGCAATCGTCGGACTGGCAGTTCCTAATTCATACTCATTCGGCAAAAGACTATGCAGAGCAGCGTTTTTCGTTCCATCACAATGATTTTAATAAAATGTGCGAGTTGTTTGGGCAGCTCAAAGGTGGTAAAGAATTAACAAAGGAGCAGATAACTTATCTTGAGGCGACCGAAAAACGCAATGCACCATTCGCCGAATTGAAATTAGAATGGTGGAGCGAATAACTGCATATTTAAATAAACTTTATTCATAATTACTTAGAAATATTTTTATAACAACATAATATATAACATAGTTACGAACATGAATATAGCTGTAGTTTATGGTGGAATATCTACCGAAAGAAATGTATCAATTGCTGGTGGCAGAGCTGTAGTAAAAGCATTGCGTTCTAAAGGACATAATGTTATTGCTATTGACCCTGCATTAGGAGCAGATAAAGAGCGACAGGCAGAAAATTTAATTAGCAATATTGAAGCCGTTACAACTAATGATGAATTGTCGAAATATAGTGCACGCAGCATAATTGAGTGTGTTAATTCTGATCTTTTCGATAATATTGATTGTGCTTTTTTAGTATTACACGGAAAGTATGGCGAAGATGGTATGATACAGTCATTGCTTGAACTTAGAGGAATTCCATATACAGGGAGTAATGTTCGAGCAAGTGCTTTAGCTATGGATAAAATTACAAGCAAATATATATTTGCTGCAAATGGTATTGTAACACCAGCATGGGAATTACTTCATCCACAAGATGCTGAAGATGAGGAATTTATTAATGATTTAAAGAAAACTCTTGGCAAAAACATAGTAATCAAACCATCTGATCAAGGTTCTGCAATTGGCTTATCTATTATACAGAATGGATATAATACTGAAATTGCTGATGCAATAAAATTTGTTAATCAATATTCTAATCATATTCTTGCAGAACGATATATTGAAGGGCGCGAATTAACTGTAGCAATAATTGACCAAGAAGCAATGCCTGTAGTTGAGATTATTCCAGATGAAGGCACTTATGACTATAAGCATAAATATTCTAAGGGACATACGCAATATG
>JAVBOP010000013.1:0-11485 GCA_031550405.1 Kapaibacterium sp. (SeqCode) | reverse complement strand
ATAGAAGAAAGGAGGCTGTAAAATTCCAGCTGGGAATACTATTTCATTAGAATTTGGTGAATAATAAGCGTTCACTGTTTGAGGAGTCATGTGCCATTCTTCTTTATCATAAGGCTTGTCGATTTTTTTCAACATATCCATGTAATTCCATTTGCTTGCATTTAAAATGTTTTGATAATAATTATCTGCCACTATTTCAAGTGAAGAATAGTTTTTCCATTTATTTGGATAACCAACTTTTACGCTAATTGTCTGTAATTTTTCTCTTGCTTTAGCTTTAGTTTCATCGCCCATCCAATCAAGTTGTTGGATTCTTTCATCAAGAGCAACTCTTAAATTTTTGATTAATTCTTCCATACGAGCTTTTGCTGCTGGCGGGAAGTATTTTTCAACATATAATTCGCCAACTTCTTCGCCTAAAGAACCATTGATAGCATTAAGTATCTTCTTCCATCTTTCATCATCTTTCTGTTTGCCTTGGAAAGTTTTGCCCCAGAAATCAAATTGCTGATTAACAAAATCAGAACTTAAAAGAGAAGCACTTTCATTAAGCAAATTCCAAACTAAATAATCGCGCAACACCTCAATTTTTTCGCCTTGCACAGCTTTTGTCAAGCCTTTAAAGAAAGGAGTAGAAGTGATATTAATTTCTTTTGGCTCGGGAATGCCAAGAGCAACAAAGTATTTATCCCAATCAACAAGTGGAGTAAGTTTTTTCAAATCAGCAATACTCATTTTGTTATACACCTTATATGGATCTCTTTGCTCAACATTTGACATAGAAATTTTTGCGAGCTTAGTTTCAAAATCCATAATAGCTTTTGCTTTCGCTTCTGGATTTTCTTGCTTAATCAAAGCAAACATTTTACCAATATGTTCAACATATTTTTCGCGAATTGTCTTTGAACGCTCATCTTGAGCAAGATAATAATCCTTATTACCAAGAGTTATGCCACCTTGTGCAAGTTGAGCTATAACCATAGAGCTATTTTTATCATCTTGTCCAGCATATAATCCAAAAAGCGGAGTTATTGTTTTCGATTGCAAATAATAAAAGTTTTCCATAAACTCTTGAACATTCGCTGTTTTATTCAAACGCTCAATATCAGCAGTTATCGGAGCAAAACCCTTGCTATTAATTGCCGCAGTATCCATACCTGATTTAAAGAAATCACCAATTTGTTGTTTCGCAGAACCTTTTTCGCCACTTTCTTTCGCTGCATTTTCAACAATTTCTCTTACCTGTGTATTTGTCGCTTCACGTAAAAGATTGAAAGAACCCCAAGAACTTTGGTCATCTGGAATAGGATTAGCTTTTAACCATGCACCATTAGCGTACTCAAAAAAGTTATCACCCGGCTTAACATTGAAATCAAAATTTGCTGAATCAATAGCTTTTACTGTAATTTCAGCAGCAGCCTCAGGTTTATCGGTTGTTTTATCATTGGAACAGCCATAAAATCCAACACTTCCAACTAACATGCTTACACATGCTAATTTCATAAATTTTGTTTTTAACATAATTACATTAAAAAATAGTGAATATTAAAATTATATAACTACAAAATTACATATTTCATACTGAATAACAAGTAATCCAATTAAAAAACCTTGTATTTGGGATCTAAGACAATATAAGAGTCAAAGTTTTTATACAACATTTCTGAATATTTGTTCATAAATTAGTTGCTTGTCTGTCGGTTTTTCTTTAGATTTTATGGGCTTTTTTTTGTAGTTTTGCATAAGTAATATCTTAAAATTAATTGTTGTATGGATGCTTTGCGGAAATAATATTAAATATATACTATTTACAGCTTTTATAGCCATTTGTTCTGCTACTGTTTTTGCTGAAGACAGAATAGGCAAAATATTCATTGATATTGAGCCTGTGTTTGTGCCGACTGACAAGGACTGGTTCTTTGCGGCGCCTCTTTTCAATTCTTTGCACTCTACTACCAAAAAATATATTGTCAAAGACGAGCTGCTCTTCAGCACTGGCGATATTATTTCCGAAGATCTTTTTCTTGAAACCGAGCGCAATTTGAGGGCAACCGGCTTATTTACCACTGTGAAAATAGAGCTGGACAAGGTCGGCGAAAATGAATACAACGCATACGTCCATACCAAGGACAGGTGGTCGCTATACCCTGCGGTGCTATTTGCGGTATCTGCCGAAGATATGCGCTATGGAGCAAGATTTCAGGAGTATAACCTGTTTGGAACAGGCACACATGTATCTGCGGAGGCATTGTACAGGGAGGAGCTTGGGATTGGCTGGCAAGGCACATTTTTTGTGGAAAACAGAAGGTTGTTTAGAAGTAATCTGGCGCTATTATGTTCGCTGAAAACCCAGCAATACCAGACCATCCAGCTGTTATCGCTGCAAAAACAGTTCTATACCCAGGAAACAAAATCGGCTTATGGCATTTTGGGCAGCAAGGATTTCGGCAATGAATTTTTGCTCAATAAAACTGCCTTATACCAGCATTACCCCAATGATACCGCCATTCAACATTACATAGACACTGCCAAGTTCATTCCTATTAATGAGGTAAAGGCTGATGCCTGGTATGCCCAGATGTGGAAGTGGAAGGATAAGGTGTACTTAAGCGGCTGGACGGAATATTATTCGGTTGATAGAGGTGACAGCATATTTGATAGAGCCTATGATAATCAGGGCAAGTTTTTGATTGGTTTTTCTTCAGTTGCTCAAAATTTTTACACCGTCAAGGGCGTAAACTCATACCATGACGAGGATTTAGTGATTGGCGGCTGGGGAACGGCTATCTTGGGCAAAACCTTTCCGATAGCAAATTATGGCGGCGGCGAAGGCTTATTTTATGTTGCGGCACAAGCCGAGAAGTCATACTATAACAAGGACTTATACCTGTTTGGGCAGCTGACGGCTGCAAGCTCATTTACGCATGGATATGCCAAATATACATATCAGGAATTTTTGGCTTTATTATTTTATAAGCTTACGGATAAACTGGTACTTGCCGCAAGGTTCCATGAGCAGGCTGTATGGAACTGGCCTGAATTGCGCCAGCTGTCTCTTGACGACAAATACGGCTTGCGCGGCTATACCATCGGCAGCCTTGCGGGTGAAAACAGGCTGCTATCCAACACTGAACTGCGGTTTTTCCCAGATTGGCAGGTGTTCGTATTGAAAATATCTGGATTGGCATTTTGCGATATTGCAACTGTTTGGAATCAAACGGAAAAGATTGCTAAATCTCGCTTTTATTCATCCTTAGGTGTGGGACTCCGCCTGCATTTTACCAAATCTGACAATCCGAACCATACTTGGCGCATAGATGTTCCATACAATACTTATACTGGCAGATTTGCGCTTTCACTTGGTGTAAGTCAATATTTTTCGGCATTTAGCAATCACGACTACCGCCTCCCCGAAATATACGGTACCGAATTTGACGACGAATAATTCCGTATGTTTATTAAAAAATATTTAGAAATAAAGCTGATATTACAGTTAAAAAATGGAGATGCACGACTATTCGTATAAATCTTTCCAGCCTTCCGTAATACATTTTCGAAATAATTGCACAGAACTATTGCACTCTGCTTTTGCAAAAATATTTTTTTTATGATTTTTAACAGTATCAAACGATATGAAAAGTTTGTCCGCTATCGCTTTACATGTAAGCCCTTGAATAATAAGAGAGATAATTTCTTTTTCGCGGCGAGTAAACGGGCTCAGGTTAATTTGATTGCTCGGAATATCAAGCGGTATGTCAATAAAAGAATCACCGTCATTCAAGGCAATGAAACTAAGTGCAGGATTGCCTGTTTGCTTTATGTGGGAAATGTCTATAAATATACCATATCTCTTATACTTACCTGTATTCTTATCTTTGGATTGAATCATCTGGCAAAGGGTGTTGAACATATACGCCCCCTCCGCATACCTGTAAAAAAAAAGCCCGCAGTTGGTAAAAACAACAGCGGGCAACAAATCTGCAGCAATACTCTTATTTGCAAGCAAATAGATAAAAATTTTATTTAACAGGGATAGCTTTTAATAATTCAAGTAAGAAATCCCATACTTTTTGTGTTGAAGATATCTGTAATTTTTCTGCGGGCGAATGCACTGCTTCAAGGTTAGGACCGATGGAAAGCATGTCCAATCCTGAATATTTCTCGCCTATTAAGCCACATTCGAGTCCTGCATGGATTGTTTCGATGACAGGCTTATTATTAAATTTTTTCTCATAAACGCTTTCTGCAAGCTTTAAAATGGCAGAGCTGGCATTGGGCTCCCATGCAGGGTAGCCGTCGGTGGAGGATACCGCAGCACCGCCCAACATAAAGCTGGCACGTACCTTATTCATGATGTTTATTTTTTCTGAAGCAACTGAACTCCGCTGGCTTGTCAGGGCATAAATGC
The DNA here is from genome assembly GCA_031550405.1 of Kapaibacterium sp. (SeqCode). Taxonomy (GTDB): domain Bacteria; phylum Bacteroidota; class Ignavibacteria; order Kapaibacteriales; family UBA2268; genus JAVBOP01. Next base: position 7,077 of record JAVBOP010000013.1, on the reverse strand, counting down.
TGTCTTCGCGTGTTTCTACGATGGCAAAATTAGTGGAGGACTGCACCAAACCTTTGGTACCGGGATTAGGGCTCATTCTCAAAACGCCATGAGGCACTGCATAGAATGAAGCGATTAATTTAAACTGGAATTCCTTTGAGCAGACCCTGTAAGGTATTTCGGACATTACTTCCGCCTTGATAGCCAAATCTTTTTCAACTACTTCAAATTCCTTTTTGACAGTATTTTCAATTGCCACCATATACGCCTCAAAAGCAGCGGTATTTGCTTCAGGAACAACGATAATAGCCGCTGCACTACTTGGTATGGCATTATGTTTTACTCCGCCGTCAAAAGTAGACAGCCTTATATCAAATTTTTCTGCAGCATCCCACAGAACGCGCGTTAATATTTTGGAGGCATTTGCATGTCCAGCGTGTATTTCGATACCTGAATGTCCGCCTAATAAGCCGCTAACAGCCACTTTGTATGGTTTTGTATTTGCAGGTACTGCGTCAGCTTCATACTTATATTGAGCATCAGTATTGATGCCGCCAGCACAGCCAATTGTGAAAACACCTTCTTTTTCGGAATCAATATTGACAAATATTTTGGAATTGAACAAGCCTGTGCCAAGTTTTGCCGCACCGGTCATACCCGACTCTTCATCCCATGTGCAGAGCATTTCAAGCGCAGGATGCGGAATATCTGTTGATTCAAATATTGCCAATCCCATAGCAATGGCAATACCGTCGTCAGCGCCGAGCGTAGTGCCTTTTGCCTTTATCCAATCGCCATCAACGTATGATTCGATAGGCAGGTTGTCGAAATCATAATTTGGTTTGGTATTATCGCTAACGCAAACCATATCAATATGTCCCTGCAAACATACGGACTGCCGGTCCTCCATGCCTTTTGTTGCTTTTTTACGCAGGATAATGTTATATGATGTTTCGCCTTCGTGCTTGTCTTTGATTAGCTCGATTTTGTCATTATCAGCTCGCATTTTGTTCTTTTCAATCACCCAGTTTTCAAGATATGCAAGCACTTTACCCTCATTTTTTGAAGGGCGTGGAACTTTGTTAAGTTCTCCAAAGTTGTGGAAAACAGTTTTTGTACCATGTTCCTGGTCCAAATAAGACAGATTGTTTGACATTTTACTTCTCCGTAAGTTCTTTAAAATATATGAAATTATTGGTATTTAACTGCTGTAAGAACATGGTAAGCCTTTCATGCACTGGACTAATTTTTTCATTAAAACGCTCCTCAAGAATATCCGATATCTGGTTTACATTTTTATTGCCATCAATCAGTTCCCAAACGGCAGAACCAAGCTCATCAAGGTTAGCATTGATATACCTGCTACGCGTTTTGGGGATTAAGCTGCTGAAAAATGCGCTTTTAAATCTCGGCACAAGAACATCTATAAGGCCTGAATTCCTATACTGATGTGCATGTATACGTACAGGAGTAAGTTCCAGAAAATTGATTTTTTTGAGTTCTTTACGGCTTAGCTTACCCATATTTAGGCAAGATAACAAATTTTATCTAAATAAAGTACAAAAAATAAATAAGCAGCAGATATTTTGTTAATAATGTTTAAAAATACAGTAATTCCGTCTCTTTGAAGTAAATTATTTGTTGGAAAAATTTCCGCTTAAATTTCCACCAAATTTTTTCAACAAGCAAAGACAGGAAAGCAATATTCCTGTAATATGTATCAACCATTACCATTTATTAAAAAATATTCATAAATCGTATGTTATCTTTTGTCAGGATATGGCGGCACCTTTGGTATCTTAGTCTTTGTATTTGCTGGGATTAGCTCCAACACCTTTTGAATGCCGAACAGCAGCTGCTCGTCGATGCCCGCATACTCTTTGGCAGGATGGTTATCCACCTCTATATCAGGCACCATGCCTACGCCTTCAAGCTCCCAATTGCCGCTTCTGGCTCCGAAATTAGCTACTTCAGGCCTGTTGATGGAACTGCCGTCGAGCAATGGCAGCGAGCCGTATATGCCGACAACACCGCCCCAGCTGCGCTTGCCAATAACGGGACCGAGGTTCAGCTCCTTGAATTGGAAAGGAAACAGGTCGCCGTCGGACATAGACTGTTCATTTATAAGGCATACCATGGGACCCGTCATAACTGCACTTGGGTTTGTGCCGACGACTTCGGAATTGCGTCCTATTTTGGCAATAACCAGTTCGCGCCGTAACCGCTCTATAATCATAGGGGATACATTGCCTCCGCCGTTATATCTGTCATCGATAATCAAGCCCTCTTTGCGAACCTGTGGATAGAATTGCTTGGCAAACCAGTTCAGCCCATTATCCATGCCCATATCCGGCACATGTATATAGCCTATGCGCCCGCCGGAGACGGAGTCCACAATATGGCGGCGCTCCTCGACCCAGTTGAAATAGCGCAGCTGGCTTTCATTGGCGATGGTTTTGATGTATATATCATGCGATCCGGCGGCACTGGGCTGGTTGTTTACAGTAAGCGTAACGAACTTATTTGCCTTACCTACCAAGTACTTATAGGGATTAACATTTGCTGTCAGCCTGTTGCCGTCTATTGCCAGCAAATAGCCTCCAGCCTTTATGCCCAAGCTCGGTTCGGTTAATGGCGAGCGTAGTTTTTCGTCCCAATTTTCGCCTTTAAGCACCTTCTTTATCTTATACATACCGCTTGCCTTGTCAAGTTCAAGATCTATACCAAGCAAGCCTATTCCGACATCCGGCACTTTTTCCATATCGCCGCCGGTAACATAGGCATGACCGGCATTAAGCTCGCCTATCATTTCGCCTATCAGGTATGTTAAATCGCTGCGATGCGACACATACGGCAATAGCTCGGCATACTTATCGTGCATGGCATTCCAGTCAACGCCGTGCATATTTGGATCGTAGAAGAAGTATTTGAAATGCCGCCATGACTCGTTAAACACCTGATTCCATTCAGCCTTACGGTCAAGCATAACCTGCATGTCGCTTAAATTCAGCTTGCCGTCCTTTGTATTGAATTTATCCGCAACCTTATTGATATAATAGTCCCTGCCGCTACGGTACATCACATTCTTTCCGTCGGGCGAGAAGGCATATCCAGAGAAATCGCCCACCTCCGTCTCTTCCATCTTTTCAAAATCATAGCTATATAATGCCCGCTTGCCATCTTTTGCACGATAATAGTATAGCTTGCTGTTGGCTGCCGCAAGCCCGTAGTAGTTTGCAGTTGCGCCGGGCAGCACAAATATGCGGTTCTGTATGCCTGCCACATCTATGCGCACAGGTTCTTTTTTCAAGCTATCCTTTTCTTTTTTCGTGAGCTTGTCCTCTTTCGGCTTTGGTGCGTCATAGTCGATAAACTTCAAGAATGGCGATATGAGCGTATCTTGAAGGCATCTACCCTATACCCGCGCCATATCAAGGTAGGCAAAGTTCCATTCGACAGAACTGACACGCGGGTTAAAATCCCTGTCCGATGTAAAGAACAGGTATTTGCCATCATCGGAAAACACCATATCGCTGCTGCTGTAAAACTCGCTTGTAATCTGGTATGTCTTATTCTGTTCTAATGAATAAAAATTAATAATACTAAAGCCTTCGGGGTTTGTATATGCAAAGCTAATCCAGCGGCTGTCGGGCGACCATGCCACATCTGTTACGCTGTAAGTCTTTGATTTATATATCTCTTTCTCTGTCTTGCCTGTTATGTCTATCACTGTCAATCGGCGGGCATTATCGGAATTAATCAGCTTTTTGCTGTCAGGCGACCATGTCAGATTGTAGCGGTATGCCTTAGTGTCCTTCGTCAGCTGCGTCATGTTTTTGCCGTCAGGTTGAATCAGGTATACCTCGTCATCGCCTGTTTTATCGGATATAAACGCAATCCAGTCCCCATTCGGCGACCATCTGGCATTGCGCTCGTGTACATCGGAAGTTCCGGTAATATTGCGCGTGCTGCTATATTCGGTCGGTACTATAAATATATCGCCTCTTGCACAGAATAAGGCGCGGTTAGCAGCCGGCGCAATATCGAAACCTGTTATATTTTTGCTTACGTTTTCGAGCGTTGTACGCGATGATACAAAGTCATTAACTATCTTAATATCAATCACTTGCATCTCCTCGTCAGATAGCTTTACAATATATATCATGCCCCCATTCTCAAATGCAATATGCTCTGCGCCAAGCGATGGGAACTTTACATCATATTTGGTGAAATTGGTAACCTTGCGGGTCTGCCCTGTAGACAGCTCATAGCAGAACAGGTTCATAGTCTTGTCCCTATCGCTCAAAAAATATATCCTGTTACCCGCCCACATCGGGATAATATCCTGTGCAGGATTATTGGTTATGTTCTTTAATTCCAATGACTTAAAGTCATATATCCATATATCGTCAGCCTGTCCGCCACGATAGCGCTTCCATGTGCGGTATTCGCGGAATATGCGGTTATATGCCATTTTAGAGCCGTCAGGCGACAGCGAACAAAAGCCGCCTCTTGGAACCGGCAGGCTTTGTGGAACGCCGCTGCCATCCACGCTGGTTCTATACAGCTTGCCCGTAAGCACATTCCAGCTTTCCATGCGGGAGCGGTATATAATCTCCTTGCCATCATCTGTCCACTGCATGATAATTTTATCCGGTCCTTGCCTGTCCGCCATATTTTTAGTCATATCCATTGCGTATGTTACCCGGAACGGTTCGCCGCCTGTTGCCGGTATCGTATATACCTCATTATTGCCGTCATATTCAGCCAGAAATGCAATAGTTTTGCCGTCAGGCGAAAATCGGGGCATTTGTTCAATACCGGTAGAGCTCGTTATCTTCTGCGCATAACCGCCTTTTATAGAAGCAACATACACGTCGCCGCCATAATTGAAAGTCAGCTGTGTTTTTGATGTATTCGGATAGCGCAGCAGTTTGGTATTTTCCTGCGCCGAAAGCATATTGCCGCACAGAATCGAGAGTATCAGGAGTGCAAAAATTTTCTTCATAATGTTTTTCAAGTAAATAATGGACATGTTGCAAGATAAGAAAAAATACCAACTCTGGCAACACCAATTTGCCGCCATTCTCTATTTTCCATTTTTTTTGCTATACTAATCGCCGCTATTTATGAATATTTTTTAATAAAATATACATTGTATTAAAACACTGATATACAACATTTTTTCTTTTTTATATGCCCAAATAATAGTAATTTTATAGTATTAATTATTAATAAAATTTATATAAAGGAAAAATCATGAAAAAATTACTACTTCCTATCTGTATGATATTTGCAAGTACTATTATCGCTAATGCAAATACTTATACTGTTACTAATCTTAATGATTCTGGCGAGGGTTCGTTTCGGCAGGCAATTATTGATGCTAATGCTGACGCAGATAAAGATACGATTTATTTTGATGCAGAATTATACGGAACTATTAATATCGCAAGCGACTTGCCGCAAATCAAAACAAGCATGGATATTGTCGGCAATGTGTCATATAATATACTAATTAATGCTGATAAAAAGTATGAATGTTTGATTTTCGACGGTTCTAATGTAGTTGCAAATATGTCTAAAATTGCTATTCGGAATGCTAAATCTGATGGTATAAGAATTAGAAATATGGCAACGGTTACCCTTGATAGCATTAGCGTTGCACTTTCAGAGCGTTGTGGTATTTTCGTGCGCAATGCTAATGCAATTATTAAAAATAGTTTTTCGAGTTATAATCAAGTTGATGGAATTTTGGTATTTGGGCAGGCAATTATTGAGCGTGTTGTATGCGATTATAATGATAACGGTATACTTGTGCATCGCAACGGAAATGCAGTTATAAGCAATTCGACTCTTTCCAATAATAAATCTGACGGCATTATGTTTGACGGAAATGGCATTGCCGTCAATATTACATCTGCTGATAATCTTGGAAATGGAATCAGTATTTATGACGGAACTGATGGCATGCACGGAGCCGATGTAAATGCAACTGTATATAATTCGATAAGTTATAGGAATCAAGGCAAGGATTTATATAATGTAGACGGTGATGTATTGAATGTTTATAATACTGTTTATGGCTCAAATGACGGTGGCACAACATTGACTAATTGCACAACAAATAATCCCTATCTATCTGCATTTTATCAGCCACAAAATAATTCATCTGCAATTAATTTAGCAGATAAAAAATTAATAAATATTCATAATTTGACGCAATATGCTCCTGTTGGCGGTTTTATAGCAACAAACATAACCGAAGATTATATAAATAATTTATTAGATTATGACCAATTATTATGCCATCGTGAGTTTGCAGGAGATAAATATGATGCAGGAAGTATAACAAAAGTTCTTCATATTCCAACTCTATTATTGCCTGAAAATGGTGCTGAAAATATTTCCACGACTCCAACCTTTAAATGGAATCGTGTAGAAGAAGCAAACAGCTATACTCTCATGTACTATATGCAGTCCAATGCCGGCGACCCAATATATGTTTATGGCATAACTGATACAACTTATGCGATAAGTGCGGAAAACAATGGATTATTTTGGGATTCTACATATTTTTGGGAAGTATGGGCAGTTTATGAAAATAATCCTATAATAGACAGGTCGGAAATATGGCATTTCAAGGTTGTAGCAGAACCAGCTCCGACATTAAGCAAGCCGATATTGATAAGCCCCATAAATAACACAGAAATAGCAGATGGTTCGACAACACTTGTATGGCATAAGGTTGAAGGAGCTACGAAATATATTGTAGAATATTCATTGGAGAATACATTTCCTTTTCTTACTAATATCTATCCAACGAAACGTATAGAAACAGCAGACACAACCTGCACCGTTAAGTGTTTAATCGAACTTGCTGGTGGCGGCAATGAATCTGCAGAACATTATTGGCATGTAAAAGCGATAAATGAGGATGAAGTCAGCGAATGGAGCGATATATGGATGTTTAAATTAGAAGTGAGCAGTATTTATGAATATTTTTTAATAAATAATGCGATGACTACTCCAAATCCTGCAAGCGATAAGGCTGATTTGCATATTTCAATGGTAAAATATTCGGATATCATTATTAAT
>JAVBOP010000108.1:0-17003 GCA_031550405.1 Kapaibacterium sp. (SeqCode) | reverse complement strand
CAAAAAAAGTGCAAAAAATATTTATGAAAAAGCGAAATCAATTGTTGGTAAAATTCGGCATATTTTTACGGATGCCAACAGTTGTTACGACGTGATTTTTCAGGATGTTCCGGAGGCTCATACGATGACGAAGGCAGAAACGCATCTGATTGAAAGTTCAAATTCTTCGTTCAGAGACAATTTAGCAAGATTTAACAGAAAAACTAAAAGATACACTAAGTCATATTACGAGTTAACTATCACATGAGCAACAATGAAGGAACAGTATCTTTTTAGAGGGGATGTCCCGAAGGGATGGGGATGTTTTAGGAATAAATATTGATCCGTAGGATTAATTGACACATCTTGATGAAGGTTGAGTATACCAAAAAAAAAGTTCACAAACGCTGTTCATGAACTTTTTAATTATAAATATTTTTAACAAATGCTTGCGATATACTTCCAGCATCATGGTTTTTCTACAACTACGTATGAATCGGCGCCACTGCTGGATACAGGCTCGTAATACGTTCCATTGTATAGCAGATACTTTTTGCCATCAATGCTCTCCTCTTTCGCACCCTCCGGCAAATTGCTGACCACCGCTCCTTTGGGCGCAGCCACCACCTTGTATTTGCCGTCAGATTGAACATAGTAATCGCCTGCATAGTAATAATATGTCTTGTCCGATAGCGTGATTTTGGTATAGCCGTCCGGAAGTTTGTCTATTGTAGCTCCAAGCGGCGCCGGCACTGCCTTGTAGCCTCCAGAAGCCTGTACATAATATACTCCGTTATCGTAATGGTATGTTGCGTTGTCAATTGTGACGACAATAGCCGCAGTAGTAAGAGCAGCTATGACAAAGCCAGCAGGATGCCAGTAAGGTCCCCAATAATAAGGTACATACGGATGATAAAAATATACTGGGTGGTATATAGGCACAGGCACAGGTCGCGGTACTGGTACCGGCACAGGTACCGGACGGGGTACGGGTACGGGACGCGGCACAGGACGTGCTACCGGTACATGGTGAAAACGTTGCGCAAAAGCGCTGTTGGAGGCAATAGCACAAGCTATGATTATAAGTAATATTGATGAAATTTTATTTATATGTGCTTTCATTGTTTCGACCTTTGATTATTTAGAATATGAATTAAAATTAATAATTGAAGCTTTTGGCGGCACTTTAAATGAAAATATTGCATCATTATAAGCTTCATTAAAACGCCAATCGGTGTAATATGCTTCATATCGAGGCATGCCATCTTCTTTTAAATAAATGATTTGCATTTTTATGGGCAACAAAATAATGCCATCTTCAATCCAAAATTGAAATGCCATTTCGTCATTTTTTCCGGCAATATGAAAACATTGTTTCCCGTAAATTTCGGTTAACCCTAACATGGTTAAATTCGGTTTAGTTGCAAGCAAATCCTCTAAAAAATCAGGGTAAAAGAAATCGCCGGCAGGAAAATCAATGGAATGCGAGCGGTGCAGCGTGTCAATTAGCTCCAAAATCGTTTTTTTGAAGTCATTCTGAGCATAATGATTTTTCAAAAAAGAGTAGTATGTAAGCGTTTTGCCATCGTAAAATAGCGCATTATGCCCTCTGTCGCCTTTAGAATTTATCTTGAATTTATTGGGAAATTTCAAAATTATTTCCTGTTTTTGCGAATGTTCAACATTGCCAAAACTTTCTGAATATACATCGTAATTCGTATAAACTGTGAAACTGCAAGAGGTTAGATTTTGCAAACCTTCCATCGCCCTATTCATAATGAATATTGGCATGGTATCAGCAACCGGAGTGTTTGCCCGAAGGCAATTAGCAGCCCATATCAAGAGCAATACAGATAAAAAAAATTTTATTCGTTTCATAATTATTTAAAATAAATGAGGTTAAAAATTATATCTATGAATTCCAACATATAAATACGTTTAATACGTGCAATTATTTTTTTATACCACCAAAGGCTTCTGAACAGAAATTCATAATACTCCAACATCTCTTTCATAATTCTTCTGCTGATGGTAACTTATATTTTTGTATTTTTGTGCATGGAAAATTATTTTGTTTTTGATATAGAAACGGCTCCTTTGGAATGGGATTCGCTGTCGCAGAGCCAGCAGGAATATTGGTTGCGCGGAACCAGCACAGAAGAGGAAATCGAAAATCGCATGTTTATGCGCTCGCTAACTCCGCTGACGGCGCGCATTGTATGTATTGCGTGCATGATTTTTGAACGCACCGAAACGGGATGGAACATGATTAGCAAAGGTGTTTTGGCGACAAATCCCGATTCGGAGGCGGAAACTGTAGCCGATGAGCTTTTGGTGGATAATGTCAAAATGCAGATTTCTTCCGAGCGAAAGGTGCTTGAGGATTTCTGGAAGCTGCTTGTTCACTATAAATATCCAACGTTGATTAGCTTTAATGGGCGCAATTTTGATGCTCCTTTTATTGCGCTGCGCTCGGCTGTGCACAGGATTCGACCTACGTTTAACCTGATGGCGGGAACAAAGTTTAACTATCCGAAACATATAGATTTAATTGATGAATTGACTTTCTATAACCCTGTTCAATATGGCGCGACAAAGCGTTTCAATTTCGATTTTTATGCTCACAGTTTTGGCATCACTTCGCCCAAAGCACAGGGTCTTGACGGTTCGCTTGTGCCTGAATTTTTTGAACAAGGCAAAATCAAAGACATTGCAGAGTATTGTATGCGTGATGTTGTTGCTACTTGGGAGCTATTTTTATTTTGGAATGAATACTTGAATTTCAAAAAATAGTGCAAGATATTATGTTTTTAATAATTTATTTTTAATAAAATGGAAGACAACTATTGTCGTCGAAGTGCAAATCAATGCAGCGCAATGGCTGGCAAGCTATTTTGAACAATTTTAAAAGATATGTAAAATTTGAATCACAGATTTATTAACAAATATTCATAATTCTATATTGTAATTACGACATGTTATATGAAAGCTAACCCACTGAAAAATAATATAATTAAAAATGCTGCGGATACGCTGCGCGGACGAAAGGCGCCGCAAGCAATAGATGCTGAAGTAGCTGTGCTTGGCGCGATGATGCTTAGCCGCGAAGCCGTATATAAGGCAATTAATATCTTTTCGTCCGAAAGTACAAATCCCGAAAAATCAAACAAGGCTGGCAATATGCCCGAACAGGTATTCTATGAGCCTCGCCACCAGATGATTTATAAGGCGATTATCGAGCTTGACAGGAAAAATATTGTGCCCGATATAATTTCGCTTACAAACTATCTGAGCAAAATGGGAATGCTCGAAGACGTTGGCGGCACATATTATTTGAGCGAAATCAATCTCTTAACTCCGACTGCCGCACATGTTGAAAGCCATGCGCGTATAGTTCAGGAAAAATATTTCAAGCGCTGCCTTATTAACCTTGCCGAAGAGGTATTGACCCGGAATTATGACGAGACGACCGATGTTTTGGAGGAAATCGACAGCACTGAAGCAAAAATATTTGCCATTGCCGAGCAAAGGATACGCAAGAATTATAAGACGATGAATGCACTTGCCACGGATACTATGAAGCTTCTGAATACTATTATGAGCAATGATAAAGGACAGAATGGCGTTCCAACCGGGTTTAATGCTCTTGATACCATGCTTAACGGTGGGTTGCAGAAATCGGAACTGGCGATACTTGCAGCGCGTCCGTCGATGGGCAAAACGGCATTTGCACTGGCAATAGCGCTGAATGCAGCGATGAAATATGAAAATCCGGTGGCATTCTTTTCGCTGGAAATGAGTTCTGTGCAGCTTGTGCTTAGAATGCTAAGTTCTATTATTGACATTAACTTGCGCCAGCTTATAAGCGGCAGGACTAAAGACGATATGCAGCGTGTAGTCAATGGCTTGAGTCGCCTGTCCACATTGCCTCTATATTTCGACGATTCGCCTTCGCTTTCAATTATGGAAATGCGTTCAAAGTGCCGCCGGCTTAAGGCAGAGCGCGATATACAGCTTGTGGTTGTGGATTATTTGCAATTGCTGCAATCGATAAAGGCGGATAGCCGCGAGCGGGAAATTGCGATAATATCGGCTACTTTGAAGCAGATAGCACGGGAATTGGAAATACCGGTGCTGGCACTGGCGCAGCTTAACCGCAGCGTTGAGACCCGTACAGGCAAGGACAAAATCCCCATGCTTTCGGATTTGCGCGAATCGGGCAGTATCGAGCAGGATGCCGATGTGGTCATGTTTATACACCGGCCGGAATATTATGAAAAAAATCAGGATATTGTTGCACAAAACAACTGGCAGAACCTTGCGCAAATCATTATCAGCAAGCATCGAAATGGCGCAACGGGAATAGTGGATCTGTCGTTCATTCCTGATTTTGTCAAGTTCACCTCCCGCGAAACACGGTTTAACGACATACAGGAGCAGAACCGGCAATCAATACACACCCCAAAAGACGAAGTCGTTTTTTAAATATGCAGGGGTGAGTTAAAATGAGGATACCGAAAGATGTGATAGAGGAAATTAAAAGGAGAGCGGAAATTGTTGAAATTATTGGTGAATATGTGGACTTGAAGCCCACAAGCAAGAATAATTACAAAGGGTTATGCCCGTTTCACAATGAAAAAACGCCTTCTTTTTCGGTTTCAGCAGAAGGGCTGTTTCATTGCTTTGGCTGTGGCGAATCAGGCAATACTATTACTTTTTTGGAAAAATACCTTAATCTGTCTTTTTATGAAACGATGCTTCTTCTTGCCAATAGATATGGCATTAACCTACACATATATAATGAGATAGACGATTCGCAAGAGTCGCTGTTCCGGAACATATATGCTTCTGCGCAAGAGTATTATGCCTCTCTTTTGAAGTTCCAAATTGGCAGCGTGGCTTATGATTATTTTTCAGAAAGAAAATTGTTACCCGAAATTATGTCCGTTTTTGGCTTGGGATATTCGCCTCCCGGATTCGACAATCTGTATAAGGAGTTGAAACGCAAGGGGTTAGAAGAACAGTTGTTAATTGATTCTGGAATTATCAGGAGAAAGGATAATAAGGTTTATGATTTTTTTCGCGGGCGCGCCATGTTTCCAATACGCGATTTCCTCGGTAGAACAATCGCTTTTGGTGCGAGGAAACTGTCGGAAAGTGATACTGCCGGAAAATACATAAACTCAGCAGATTCAATAATTTACGACAAAAAACAGACGCTGTATGGACTTTTTGAAGCTAAAAATGAAATTCGCAAAAAAAATGAGGCAATAATTGTTGAAGGATATATTGATGTGATTTCCCTACATCAGGCGGGCATAAAAAATGTCGTTGCTCCATGTGGAACCGCATTGACGTACGAACAGCTTAAATCATTGAAAAAACATACGAATACGGATGTTTTATATCTCATGTTTGATGGCGATACAGCGGGACAAAATGCTGCGGAGAGAAGCATTATTCCTGCTCTCGAAATCGGCTATGATTTGCGGATAATTATGCTGAGCGAAAATGAAGATCCCGATTCGCTGATTAATTCCGTTGATGGCGCCGAACGCTTTGAATATCTCAAAAATCACTATTTTTCTTTCGTCGATTTTATTTGCAAAAAGCTCGCAAATGAAGGCAAATTAACAACTCCTGCCGAAAAATCTGCAACTATAAAAAATATTATAAATATAATTTTATCTGTTCCGGATAAATCACAGCATGTATTTTATATCGAAAATATAGAAGAAATTTTTAAGATTTCAAGAGAAATATTGCGGGAAATCTATCTGCAGGAAAAAAATAATGTTCAGAAAAATATGAAAAAACAGGCAACTACGGAGCAGAAAAATGAAAAAAAATTAATAATTGAAGAAGAATATAATATTGAAAATTTATTTCCCGAAGAAAAGGAAATATTGCATTTTGCTTTGCAGGGCGCCAAAAATTTTTCCATATTGGTTAATGAATATCAGATTTCTGAAAAGAATTTTTTATCGGATTTAGGAAAAATAATATTTGAAATAATTTATGAACATTGGGACAATGCTAACATAATTCAAGCAATATTAGAAGATAGCGATATTGATGAGCATTTAATTTCAATTGTTTCTGAATTAAAATTGATTAATATAGAGGAAAATCAACGCTGGAAAGATTTTATAGATTTTGAAGAATCAAATACTGGTAATTTGGAAAAAAATATTGTTATTCCTTTATTCAAATTGCGTATCAAAATTATCGACGCCGAGCTTGAAGACTTGCGCCGCAACATGCCGCAAGCCGATGAAAAATTCCTTCTTCAGTGGAAACTCATCAGTGAAGAACGGCAGAAACTATCCGACACCGTTTTAAAATATGGAAATTAAGTTTGACAATTGAACCTGTAATTCCATTTCCTCTAATAAATCATTTGCAATAACATATTTATATTACATGATCTTACGTGCTTTCAAAAATAAATTTATAATTTTACTTAAAATATTTTCGACAAATAGATAATTTATTTAAATGAATTAGATAATGAAAAAAAAATCATAAAACTATTGTGCAAAAAAAGGCTTGATTTTATTTCAAGCCTTAAAATTCATTTCTGTTTCAGCAAACATTTTCTACTGCTTCAAAACCGCTATTCCCAGCTCCGCAAGCTGCTTTTCATCGACGCCGGTCGGCGCTCCGTCCATCAATGAAGTGCCTGTTGTAGTTTTAGGGAATGCGATGACATCGCGAATATTTTCTGTGCCTGCAAGTGTCATAACTATTCTGTCCAAGCCGAGTGCGATTCCGCCATGAGGTGGTGCCCCGAACTTCAACGCTTTAAGCAAATAGCCAAATTTTTCTTCTGCATCTTCATCGCTTAATCCCAGCAATTTGAACATCTTCTGCTGGATTTCATTATCATGGATGCGAATGCTGCCGCCGCCAAGCTCAGCACCATTTACTACTAAGTCGTAAGCCTTTGCTTTTGCTTGACTTGGGTCTTTATCAAGCATAGCAATATCTTCATCTTTTGGCGAAGTAAATGGGTGGTGCATTGCGACATAGCGATTTTCTTCCGCATCATATTCAAACAGTGGAAAATCTACAACCCAATGGAAACTATATGTGTTACGCACTTTTTCCATAATACCGAGCTGGCGCGCCATTTCCAAACGCAAAGCACCAAGTATAGTCAATGAACGGTATTTTTCATCGGAAGAAATCAAAAGCAAGTCGCCATCTTCAGCATTCGCAGCTTGTTTAATCGCTTCTAATTCCTCCGATTTCAAGAATTTAGCAATTGGAGAATTAATTTCGCCTTTGTCAAACTTAATGTAAGCCAAGCCTTTCGCACCATATTTTTTAGCAAATTCTGTCAAATTATCCAACTGTTTGCGAGAATAACTGCCCGCCCCTTTCGCATTGATTAATGCAATATTTCCGTTATTCATTGCCAAAGTGTCGGCAAATACCTTAAATTCAGAGTGCTTAACAATTTCATTAATATTTACAATTTCCATTCCAAAGCGCAGATCCGGCTTATCGCTGCCAAATCGTCCCATCGCTTCTTCGTAACACATACGTTTAAAAGGCACTTGCAGATCAATATTGAGAATTTCTTTCCAAACTTTAGCAAAAAATCCTTCAGTTACGGTCAAAATATCTTCAGCATCAATAAAGGACATTTCCATGTCGATTTGCGTAAATTCTGGCTGCCTGTCAGAGCGTAAGTCTTCATCTCTAAAGCACTTAACGATTTGTATATATTTATCAAAACCGGAAACCATCAGAATCTGCTTAAAAATTTGAGGCGATTGAGGTAAGGCATAGAATTTCCCCTTATTTATGCGGCTTGGAACAAGGAAATCTCTTGCACCTTCAGGCGTAGATTTCATCAAAATTGGTGTTTCAACTTCAAGGAAGCCTTGCTCTTCAAAATATCTGTGCATTATTTGGTATAACTTGTTGCGTATAATAAAGTTACGCTGCAATGCAGGACGACGCAAATCCAAATAGCGATAGCGTAAACGAGTTTCTTCATTCGTTTCCAAGTCATCAACAATTTCAAACGGCGGCAAATCAGATTTATTAACTATACCAAAATCCGCCAACAATAATTCTATGTAACCTGTTGGTATTTTAGGATTTGGATTGGAACGAAGCCGCAAAGTGCCTTCCGCCCAAATAACAAATTCTGATTTTAAATCCTTCGCTTTTTCTGCAAGTTCGGGATTATTTTCGGGTTCGATAACGAGCTGCATAATGCCATATCTATCGCGCAAGTCGATAAAAATCAAGCCGCCCATATCGCGGACATTATGAATCCAGCCATTTAAAATAAAATTTTGAGAAATTTGTTCTTGGGTGAGTTCACCACATTTTGCATTTCTTTTTTTCCAGTTCATAGTAATTTATTAAAATTTATTCATAAATAGATTATTTGAAATTTTTCTTATATTCTATTATTTGCAAAATATCATTTAGTTGTTTTTCATCATCGACATCAATTATGAGCGGAATTAATTTTCCAATACGTTTGCTGTTTTTGAAATTATTTTTAATTTTTGCATCAATATTTAGTTGCTCAATATCGGTATTTTTTTCGGTAAAATAAAAAGTTACTTTAAAAAAATTCTCCCAAATAGATAGCCAAAACATAGTTTTTTTCTTATAACATACCTTGCATAGCCAGGCTTTGCCATCATTATAATATCGCCATTCAGGAATTAACGAAAATTTAGAATTTGTTATTGTGTTTGTAAATTTTTCAAATATTGGGTACAAATTTCCGAGCGTGTTTGCAAGCACTTCATTAGTCGGAAATATATCCTGTTCTTTTAAAAGCTGCATATTTTATTAAAAAATATTCATAAATCATTCATCTATTTCCACCCTCCGCCCAATTCTTTCACTTCTCCAATTTGCAATATAGTGTTTTTTATGACGATTACCATGTTTTTGATATGTTCTATGTCATCAATGGTTCATAAAATTCCATCTTTTATGCAATCTTTAAGAATGGAAAGATTTTATTAACGAATATTCATTTCCATCAAAAACAGGCAAAAGTTTTTACACTCATAAACGTGTCAGAAGTGCTTATTTTAGCCTGAAATATAATATTCCATATTTGTTTAATTGTTTGAAATACAAGGGATTAGCATTGCAAATACAACTAATATGTTGTATGGATTTTTTTCTGATTTGAAGAACAAATTGCGTAATCACAACGGCTTAATTTTGGCTCACAAGAAGAAATTCATAGAAGATTTTTTTAGCAACAGAAACAAAAAAAATAGGGGTTTGATATATGGTAAGCCACTGTTATAGAACATAGAAGAAAATATCGACAATTTTGTCTATTAGAAGAAAAAGGCATGATAATACCATTAATTTTGTCCACTAAGCCACAATCTGCCATTAATTTACTAATCTGTTGCTGTAAATTTCATAACAAAAATATACAAAGAATTATCTAATTTGTGTGAACAGAGACTAATAACAATGACAGCAAAAAAAAGGCAGCATATTGAAAAATTATACTGCCTTTAAGTTGCTTGTTTTTAATAATCATGCGGTTGCGGCGGAACGCTCTTCCTGAGTCATGTCTGCCAATTTTTTGACTTCATTTATCTCTAATCCTAGCGCTTGCGCCACTTTTGTTCCATAATCTTCGTGCGACTTGTAAAATAATGCCGTTTGGCGGAGCTGAATATGCTTTTGGGCATTTTTCAAATGCGCAGCGATATTTTTGACCAAATTGGCTCTGTCATAATCCGACATAACATTGCCGTACAATACGCCTGCTTGAGCAAAATCCGCATCTGTCAACTGGTATTCGTGGCGTGCAGCAATGCCTTGCACATCGATATCAGGAAGCGTATATTGCTTGTTTGGAGCAGCACCGCCAAAGCTATTAGGGTAATAATTGGGCGCTCCTTCTGAATGAATATTCATATATCCATCACGCTGATAACTATTAACTTGCGATTTTGAAGCATTTACAGGAATCATGTGAAAATTGGGACCCAAACGATGGCGATGCGTATCAGGATAACTGAATACGCGACCTTGCAGCATCTTGTCGGGCGAAACAGCAATTCCAGGAACAAGATTCCCCGGCGAAAAAGCAGCCTGCTCCACTTCTGAAAAATAATTTTCTGGATTACGGTTCAATACCATTTTGCCGAACGGTATAAGCGGATAATCTTTTTGCGACCATGTTTTGGTAACATCAAAAGCATCAAATCCAATTTTTTCAACATCTTCAGGCAGCATGATTTGAGCACAAACAGTCCAAGAAGGAAAATCACCCTTGGCAATATGTTCCGATAGATCACGAGTTGCGTGGTCTGGATCCATTCCTGCTAATTTGGTAGCTTCCTCCATTGTTAAATTTTTTATTCCCTGATTAGTTTTGAAATGGAGTTTAATCCAGCAATATTCGCCTTTTGCATTGTACCACATATACGCATGGCTTGTAAAACCGTGCATATTGCGATAGGAAGCAGGCGTTCCCCTGTCTGAAAACAGGATGGTAAGCTGATGGATACTTTCTGGAGTTAGAGATAGAAAATCCCAGAATGCGTCAGGATCGTCAAGATTAGTAGCTGGATGCTTTTTTTGCGTGTGAATAAAGTCCGGAAATTTAATGGCGTCGCGGATAAAAAATACGGGCGTATTGTTTCCAACCATGTCATAGTTTCCTTCTTCCGTATAAAATTTTACTGCAAACCCGCGTGGATCACGTGCCGCATCTGCTGAACCTCTGCCGCCTCCAACTGTAGAAAAGCGGGCAAACAGGTCTGTTTTTTTGCCTATTTCGGATAAAAATGCCGCCCGTGTGTATTTTGTAACATCATGCGTTACTTCAAAATAGCCATAAGCACCAGCACCTTTGGCATGTACCACGCGCTCAGGAATCCGCTCGCGGTCGAAGTGTGCTAATTTTTCAACTAAATGTACGTCAGATAAGAGAGTTAAATGTGGATTTTGCGTAGTAAGCGAAGCTTGATCATTATCCACAGGAATACCTTGATTTGTAGTCATTGTTTGCTTGTTTTTATGCATGACTATCCTCCTTCAATTTATAGTGCAACAATTATGAGATTATATGCTAACAATAAGAAATATAATATAAATAGACGTAGACGCCCGCTATTATGGAATATTGTAAATATCAGGATAGTTTGTGGAGCTGTTTTTTGGTATATTCGCAAGGGATTATGAATATTTTTTCATAAAACAATATCTATATAAATAAAAAGCTGCCTTTGGAGACAGCTTATTGGTTATTCGACTAATAGCAGATATCTTATAAATATTCACATTTGCAAGTGAAGTGGCGTAAGTATTGAGCTTGCCAAGTGAGTTTCATTGGACGCAATGAGTCGCGTTTGTTATAGACTTCGATTATCGCTTCTGCAATGTATTCCATGTGGCTCTTTGTGTAAACACGGCGTGGAATTGCCAAACGTACAAGTTCCATATTAGGGGCAATATGATTGCCATTTTCGTCTTCTTTTCCAAACATCACCGAACCGATTTCAGTTGTACGGATACCGCCAACACGATAAATTTCACATGAAATTGACTGACCAGGGAAATGTTTTGGCTCAATATGTGGAGCAAACCGCTTCGCATCAAGATATATGGCATGCGCTCCAGCTGGCATAACAATAGGAACTCCAGCAGCAGTAATTTGATCTGCAAGGAATTTAGATTGTTCTATACGATATTTTAAATAATTTTCATCAAGAACCTCTTCAAAGCCGATTGCCAAAGCTTCCAAGTCGCGGCGGGCAAGACCGCCATAAGTGATGAAGCCTTCCATAACAATAAGGTTAGTACGGCAGTTTTCAGCAATTTTATCATCATTTGTCGCAATAAACCCACCCGTATTTGACATGCCATCTTTTTTTGCACTCATTGTTGCGCCATCGGCATAAGAGAACATTTCGCGGCATATTTCAAGAATCGATTTATTTTCATAACCTTTTTCACGGGTTTTAATGAAATAAGCGTTTTCAGCAAAACGACAGCAGTCAATATAAAATGGAATGTTATATTTGCTAAGTATTTTTTTAGTCTCGCGGATATTTTCCATTGAAACAGGCTGCCCGCCTCCACTATTATTTGTAACAGTAATCATTCCTATTGGAATATTTTCAGCACCATATTTCTTAATTGTTGCCTCTAATTTTTCCAAATCCATATTGCCTTTAAAATCAGCAACAACTTCAGGCTTTACTCCCTCAGCCGTTGGCAAATCAACAGGATTTGCACCAATAAATTCCAAATTACCACGCGTAGTATCAAAATGTGTATTATTTGGTATTGTTTTACCTTCACCCGCAACAACGCTAAAAAGCACCTTTTCAGCAGCACGTCCTTGATGTGTAGGGATTATATGTTTAAAACCAGTAATTTTTCTTACTGCATCTTCAAATTTATAAAAACTTACAGAGCCGGCGTATGCTTCATCGCCGTCCATAAGAGCAGCCCATTGTTTCGAGCTCATAGCAGTTGTGCCGCTATCAGTCAAGAGGTCTATGGTAATTTGATTTGATTTTAGAGCAAAAGTGTTATAGAATGCCTCTTTTATATATTGTTCTCTTTGTTCGGGAGTTGTAATATATATGTGCTCAATTGATTTGATTTTAAAAGGTTCAATACTTGTTTTCATACTATCCTGTAAGATTATTAACAATAATTCATAAATAAAATATATTGGCGTATCATAATAATAAGGAAGCCACTCTAATCCTTAATAAGTATCAATATATTATATTGGTTACATTAATTTCAACGAAGACAAAAAATATAATTCAAATTTTTGAGTGCAAATATAAATAATTTATACCAATTTACAATAAAGTGCTGCCGAATCTTTGAAAAAATACGCTGCTCTGCTTATGCCAAAATTGAAATTTTTCTTTTTCTTGTTTCAAAAAAACTGTATTTTACTGCAAGATATTAAATATAAACTCAATTCTAATGGAATTTTTGCACCCATATTTTGCTTTGCTTTTTTTGATGTTTCCACTGTTTTTCATTATTTCAAAACGAATAAAAACAAAGAAAAATGAAAAAATATTCATAATTCCTGTTTTAAGTAATTTGGCAACATCAAATAGCCGCAAAAAAATATATGTATATATATCACAAGCGTTACAATTTCTTTCTATTTCAATACTTATACTCATCCTGATGTTTCCTGTATTGCATAAAAATAAAGAAAATATTGTTTATGAGGGCATTGATATCGCAATAGCAATTGATGTTTCAAACTCAATGTTGGCAATGGATTACAAGCCAAATCGGCTGGAAGTGGCAAAAAAAACGGCAATTGATTTTATTGAAAAAAGAAAATATGACAAAATTTCCATTATCCTGTTTGCAGGAGAAAGCATTACGTTGAACCCTCTAACTGTCAATCATACAATGCTGTTACGCAATATAAAAAATATTCATGCAAATATGCTGAATGATGGCACGGCAATCGGGCTTGGAATTGCGACCGCAGCAGCCCGTCTGAAAAATTCCAGTTCAAAGTCTAAGATATTGATATTATTAACAGATGGAGCAAATAACGCTGGCGAAATTTCTCCCGAAGAGGCAACTAAAGCGGCTATAAATTATGGCATTAAAATTTATCCAATCGCTATCGGCAAGCGTGGGAAGGCGAAAATTCAGCTTTCAAAATATGATATTCAAGAGATAGAAAGTGAAATAGATGAAAAATTATTAATGTATATTGCAACTCGAACTGGCGGAAAATTTTTTCATTCAACCAATACAACCAATTTAAAACACATATATAAGGAAATTGATAAGTTAGAAAAAAATCCACAAAAAGTTGATATTATATCTGAAGAGATTTATATTTCTAAATATTTATTAATAATTTTAGTCGTTTTTTTATCAATTGAAATTATTTTACGTTCAACTGTTTTGCGAATGTTATGATTAATAATTTTTTAGATTTCGATCATTCTTTGAAAAAAGAGTTTTTTCTTCAAGATACGGAAACTGTTGCCAAACAATTACTTGGTAAAATTCTCGTTAAGCGCTTTAATAACAACACTATTATAGCTGCAAGGATCGATGAAACAGAGGCATATCTATCGCTAAATGATGATGCAAGTCATTCTGCCTGTGGGAAAACTCGACGCAATGCACCAATGTTTGCAAGTGGCGGAATTGCATACGTTTACTTTATTTATGGAGTACATTTTTGTTTCAATATCGTAACCGAAGCCGAAGGCATTGGCTCCGCCGTTCTTGTCCGTTCGGGCAAGCCATTGATGGGAATTGATGAAATGCAGAAAAATAGAAATTCCAATCATCTGAACAAATTGTGTTCTGGACCTGGAAATTTTGCAAAAGCGTTTGGCTTTACTACAGCAGATAATTTTTTATCCTTATGCGAGCCTAATATATTTATTTATAACGATGTTACAGAACATATAATAACCGTTTCAACACGTATTGGCATAAAAAAATCCGCTGATTTGCCACTTAGATTTTATATAACTGGTTCAGAATATACAAGCAAAAAATGAATATTTTTTCATAAAATATTATTCAATTATGCCAATAATTATAGCTCTTTTCTTAATCTCGCGACAGGAATTTTTAGTGTTTCCCGGTATTTTGCTATGGTACGGCGGGCAACATTATAGCCTTCGTCTTTTAAAAGCCTTACTATGTGATCATCGCTAAACGGCTTATTTTTAGGCTCATTAACAATTATATCCTTGATTTTATCCTTGATAACAGTCGTTGAAATTTCTTCGCCATCATCACTTGGCAAAGCTTCGCTGAAAAAATATTTTAATTCATAAGTACCTAATTTTGTTAGAACATACTTGCTGTTGACAATTCTGCAGACCGTTGATATGTCAAGCGAAGTATCATCAGCTATGTCCTTATATATCATAGGCTTAATGAATTTCATATTGTTTATAAAAAAATCTCTTTGGCGATGAGCAATGGCAGTCATCACCATTAACATCGTAATATTCCGCTGGCGAACAGCTTGTATGAAAAATTTGGCATTTTCAAATTTATCGCGGATCCAAGTTTTAGTTTCTTTGTTAAATAATTTATTATTTTTCGCTTGTTGACGTATTTTTTCGTAAGTTGAGCTTACCTTGATAGTTGGAATCGTGGAATCATTGACATTTATGATAATATCGTCAATATCTTCATCATAATATGCAATAAAATCTGGAATTATCGTATTGGTTTCGCTTTTGAAATCACTTCCGCCCGGCTTCGGATTCAGCCTTTTAATTTCTTCAAAAGCCTCCCTGATCTGCTCATTTGAAACATTAAGTAGCTTTTGCAATTGAATAAAATGCTTTTTTGAAAATTCTTCAAAATGGTTGATTAATATTTGTCGGGCAAGTTTTTGCGCAGAGTTAAGTGCCTGTTTGGCATCAAGTTGCGCAATCAAGCATTCCTGTATATTTCTCGCTGCAATACCCGGCGGCTCCAACTTTTGAACAATTTTTAACATCGCTTCAGCGGTTTTGATATTCACAGGTGAAAAAATTTTGCTACTCTCATCAATACTGTTATACTTTTCAAGCAATCGGCGGGAATAGCTTTCTTCTTTCAAAATTTCAGGTGCCAAATCAATTGCTTCTTTCAAGATACAAACGCTTTGTGGAGCTAAGGCTAGATTTTTCGCAGGGTTATTGTTTTTTTTAGTATTATGTTGCAACTCATATTGCTGCTTCTGTATGTCAAAATTATGCTCGGCAATAAATGAATTTGTCTCATCTACAATACTCTGCAAATCACGCCGCAAATATCCATCTTCATCAATATTGCCAATTATATGAGAACATATTAATTTTTCTTCATCCGTTAAGTCTATTAGATTCAATTGATTAAGCATATCGTCATAAATCGTAGTCTCATCTTTTATTTGGAATGGCTCAAAATCGTTGTCAGAATTATCAGAAGTTTTAGGTGAAAAATCAGCATCATCTTCCCACTGATAGCTGTAAAAATCATAAGAATCACCATCTTCGATTTTATTTGTCTTCAATTCATCAGCAAAAGTAATATCGCTATAATTTTCATTCGAATAAAAATCGCTGAGCTGTTCGGCGGCATTTTCCGGCTCCAATACATCCGGTTCAAATTTTCTTTCCATCTGATCGGGCGCCGGCGCAAATACGTCATGCTCGGCAAAAAGCTCGCCAACATCATCGTCGCGAGTTTCTTCGAGAAATGGATTATTTTCAATCTCTTGCCTTATAGTTTGCTCCAACTGTATAATTGGCAGCTGCAACAATTTAAGGTATTGAATTTGCTGTGGAGTAAGAGTTTGCTGCAATGCAGTTTTTTGCAACAAAGCCGGTTTCATCATTAATTTTCACCTATTTTTAATTTAAATTTATACAATTAATCAAACACAAATATTAACAAATATTCATAAATAATTATTCAAAAATTTTGTATTTTTTCTTTTCAAATATTGCTATTATTCTTTAAAATAAAGGATTGATAGCGATATTGTTTTTAACAGAACGATGAATTTTTGTTCTATTTTTGGTTTATTTTTCGCAATTTTAACCGCTTTTAAACCGAAAAAGTGGCATTTTAAATAGGCAAAAATTGAGGTACTGGGTTCATATTTTCGTTTGTTTTGATTAAAAATACAAATTCCTGCTTGTTTTTGAAAATTTCGTTAACCATTAAAATACGATTTTTTTTCAAATCAATATCGCTTATCTTGATTTGTAATGTTTCGCCGTATCAGCTATTGTTTTTGTCTGATTATTAGCACTGTTTCATGAAAAAATATTCATAAATACTTTATTCTTTCCTTGCGGAGTGCCCTTCCAAATAAATTAAAAAAAATAATAATAATTGTAGGATGTATGAGAAATATTTTATAATTTTGATGGATGAAATTTATGTAGAGGTTATCGTGAATATTCTATACAAAAACATAGCGTCAAAGATCCGGCATAAGCTCTTGTTTTTAGACAAGTTAGATAGTATGCAGAATATTAATATCATGTATATTTTGCTTTGTG
>JAVBOP010000051.1:0-11939 GCA_031550405.1 Kapaibacterium sp. (SeqCode) | reverse complement strand
TTTTAAATGTGAAATATTTTTTCTCCAAAAGCTATAATATAGCTATGTATGCTTTCAAAGTATACTTTAAAATTCACCATTTCAGTGGTGAGTTTTTTTTTGCGGATACCCGCAAATTCCACAGCAATAGAGAGAAGGGATGGAGCCTGCCATATGAGGTCAATTATATGCCTGCAACCTATTGATATATTTGGATGAAATTAGCGCGCGCCTGAGCAATTTGCAAGGCGGCAGTGGCATTTGTTGCAAATGTATCAAATGTGTCATTGCTGGAAGCCGTTGCAATACCGGCACTTATGGTAAGTACCATTTTTTCGGAATTTATCTCAACAAACTGCGTTGCTATCAAATGTCTGATGCGTTCGAGATATAATTTAGCTTGACCGGCATCTTGATTGATATTAACTATGCCTATTACATCATCGTTTACGCGGCCCATAATATCATATTTTTTCAAGTACTTACGGCATTCGCCTATCAAGTAGTTCATCACTTTGTTTTTTTTGTCCCTGTCATCAAGAGCGGAATATTTATCCAGTGATATAAGCGAAAGCGAAAGCGTTTGATGCGTATCCGAAGCGCGCAACAACTCCTCTTCTATCCTCAATTTAAGCGCTTTATTATTCAAAATACCAGTCTGGCGATCTATAACAGAAGTGTTAGAGAAAAATGAAATTAAATTAATTTTTTCATACATTTCTCCCGCTTGATTGCAAATTGCCTCAACTAAGTCTATTTCAATATTATTCAAGGCTGAACTGGCTTTCGCTTCCATAAACAGCGCACCAAAAGTGTCGGTTGTGGACTTAACTGGCACGACAACAAACGAGCCATTCTCAATATTGGGCTCATACTGGTTCACGCGAGTGTATTCATCCGACATTTGCGAAATGGATATTGTTTTGCAATTCAAAATGCTCATGCCAATAAGCGAAGTTTCAAGCATTACCGGTGTCGCCAAAAATGTGTCATCAATATTTTCTAT
Organism: Kapaibacterium sp. (SeqCode); assembly: GCA_031550405.1. Classification (GTDB taxonomy): domain Bacteria; phylum Bacteroidota; class Ignavibacteria; order Kapaibacteriales; family UBA2268; genus JAVBOP01. The sequence goes on along the minus strand of JAVBOP010000051.1, from coordinate 10,954 downwards.
CGACTTGTAATTGCTGACAAGCCAAGCGTCGTATGCGTCGTTATATGCGCATATACCTATGGATGAGCAGTCATACGTAGCTGCCAGCAACTCTATGACGGAGGAACAGATATTGCTGAAAGTGCAGCCTTTTTCCGACACCAAATCCGTTAATTGATTCATCAAATCTATCGTTTTCGCCGCATTGATGGAGGTGAATTTTTGCGAATATGAGCTGAAAAGCGTGGAAAGCAATTTGGTAAATTGTCCCAAAAAGACAACGGTCGATTCGTCGTATGCTTCCTTGGTATCGGTGTCGGCGCAGAGAATGCCGACAATTGAATTTTCAAAAACGATTGGTATGCCGATAAAAGAGCTTGTACCAACAGGATGGCTGTAATATGGTATCAAATCTAATTCAGCATTTGGATTAATTTCTGTTAATATTTCAGGCTTAGCGTTTGTTAATATTTGACTTAGAACGTCAGAGCCGACAGGAATTTTTGTGTCTTTTTTTATAGCTTCATTAACTTTTTTGTCATTGATGTATGAATCAAAAAGAAGTGTCTGCTTTTCGTGATTAATCCATACGAATGCCACCGTATTAGCGTCAATAACCGAGCGGATTATGACCAAAAAGCGGGAGATTAAATAGCCAAATTCTTCAACTGGATTTTTGAGCTCATTTTCATTGGTAATCAACGAAATTGGAATATCAACGTGCTTTTCCCTGTAATTTTTCTCTTGTCCGGAAAACACGTTTTTCACTTCTTTTTCGGCAGTATTATCTATGCTATGCTCATTATTTATCTGGTAATTATCAGCATTTTGCCTGTCTTGCTCCATTTGTTCTGAATTTTCAACATAATGCTCTTGATTTATGAATTTATTTTCATAATCCTCTTCGATTTCTGTCGAAATTATTTCTACTCTATTATCCGAAATATTAATTTGACTTTCTGTGGTTTCTTCAGATTTTTCAATTTTTTCATCTGAATCAACTATCAATCTATCAGTATTATTTTCCTGAATGTTATGCTGAATTTGCTCCTCTATTGCTTCATTTGCAATCTCCTCTTTCGATTCAAAATCTACTGCATAAATTTTTTGAGATTTCGGTTTATGTTCTTCTTCATTTTTCGGCTCAGCCGACTTATTAACAATTATAAATCCTTCATCCGCCCCCATAAAATCCACCATCGTTCTGGTCTGGTTATATTTTTCGTCATTAAAATTATCTATCGTCGTTCGCTTTGCCTTGTCGTCAGCGATAACCGTCGCCTTAAGATGGCTTGGAGTTTTTATCTGAAATTGGTTCGGTTTGACAGAATAAGACAGCTTTTGCGAAATAAAACTGATTAGAGAAACGATTGCAAAAACGGTAATACCAATTCCCGTAATTTTGACCGCAATATTGCTCCCAAAAATAGCTATACAAATTCCAACAATGATGAAAAAGAATGCAAGTATTTGCCTATAATTGATTTGATGAAATATATTTTTTAAAAAATTACTCATAAATCTTAATTCCGTTCGTTTTTAGATATGCCAGACTATTAATGTTACAAATATACATAAATCGCCACACATCCGCTAAATAAAAATAAAATTATAGCTCGCCACCAAATTATTTTTCATGCAGTTGATTTATGGCTGCATATATCGCTATACCCGCAGCAACACTAACGTTTAGGGAATGTTTCACTCCAAACATCGGAATTTCAATAGCATCGTCACATTCCGCAAGAACGAAATCGTCAACACCACTTAACTCATTGCCAAACAACAGGCATACAGGAAATTCACTTTTACGGATGCTGTCATACATTCGCTTGCGATTTGTCAATTCCACCGCAAAAATTTTCTCATTTTTTGCTTTTTGTGCGGCAATCGCCTCCAATATATCTTTTTCATAGCGCCAATTGACCGTTTCCGTCGCTCCCAGTGCCGTTTTATCGATTTCCTTGCGTGGCGGATGAGGCGTATATCCAGTTAAAATTAATTCATTTATTAATGCAGAATCGCAAGTTCTGAATATGGAGCCAACATTATACAAGCTCCTTATATTATGCAAGATAACGGAGACAGGATGCTTAGGCAGATTACGAATTTCGACAATAGATTTTCGTTCATTTAAAAGTTCTTCGTACAGCAATTTTCTAATCATTAGTCTTAAGCTCCTCTAATTTCTTTTTTATAAGCGTATTAGGAATAGAATACTTTCTATTTGGAACAGCCGCTGTATCCATCATTTTTACTTTCTTAATTGTATCTAACCTGCATATTTTATTTACGGTTGCATCGATCATATCTATATTTAAATTTTTCTTTATTAGCATCACAGGTTTTTCTTGAATTATGAATTTATTTTCATAATTCTTATTGGCATTTTTCTTTTGAATTTTTGCCTGTATTTCTGCATCATTTTTTTCGACTGCAATCTTTTCCTGCTGGAAAAAATCATTAAATTTTTCACTCAAATAAATAAATAATTTATTATCGATTATGTCGTATTGAAAATCAAATTGCTTGCTCAAGGCGCTGATAAACGAGCGGATTGGAACATATTCTATACCATTTTTGCAGAATACAGGAATGTTTAGTTGAATTAAATTTTGTTCATTTTGCGAGGAAATCAAAACAAAAAAATTGCCACAATTGCAAGTAGCAACAAGACTTGTAGAGTTGCTAAATGTAGAAAACAGAGTGCGAAACGGGACATATTCCGTATTATTCAACTCGATTGAGCTGATTTGCGTTTTAGATTTGCCAATTTGCACGATAAATTCAGATTTTGCCGGGTAATATCCCAAAAGAACCGATATACCAATCCACATTATTAATAAATATTTATTTGCCATCGTGATTTTTCGTGCAATTTGTTATTATTTTATTTCGAACAAAGCTAAAAAATCTTTAGCAAATATAAAAATATGGTTGAATTACATTGAAATTGCCCATAAAATACAATTAACCTTACAGATTAATTTTTTTTTTAAATTTATTCTTTTTCCTGTTTCAAAAAAACTGTATTCTGGTATAACTGCCAAAGAGCCATATATTCCTGCAAATAATATGGCTCTTTGTATCTACCATCTCTTTATATATGGAAAAGTGATAATCTTTCGAGGGATGCCATCTATGCGTAACTCGCATAAATACATGCCGCTTGCGACACCAATATTAATCATATCCATCTCATACGCACCACTCTTCATATAGGTTGGCTCGGTTGAGGTTACAGCCTCGCCAAGCAGGTTATATACCGTAAGGCAGGCATTGCAATCGAATGGTATTGAATAGTTGATTTTGTTCTCAGCGGAGTTATATTCCAACGCTGCTGGAGTGCGGGAAATATTGATATACCGCAAGTCCGCTGCACACACGGGCTTAATGTCTATCCTGCATGGCTTGGATGTGTCTATCCATAAGCATTCAGTAGAGTTAAGTGAAATTTCAGGTTTGATATTTACCTTGTAATGTTCCTCCAAAATTTTTGGAACAATCTCCTGCATAGGGAAGATTAGCAGAAGTTCAATATCAAATAAGTCAATGCTGTCTGTAAATGATAAGCCGTTAGGATTGCTAAGGGTTATGGTATAATTAGATGTTAGTGTGTTAAAATCCTCTGTAAGCACTGTATCTATTACCGTCCAGTCTTTTAAGCCTAATAATTTCAAGCTCTTAGTCTGCAACCATGCCAAGGCATTGCAATAGTCAAAACTAACCTTAAGTTCTGTTGCTTCGGGCAGGTAAACCTCATGTGCATTTGTATGTAACTTTATGCGTAGCTTAGGGTTAGGTTTAACGCCTATTTCATAAACATGGTTCTTCCTTACAGGTACATTGCCGCGGTAGGGTGTGGCGGAGGCATGGATTGTATAATTATTTGATGCAGCTCCTGACTTGAATGTAACATGGATTGTACCGCTTTTGCCTGCAGGAAATGTATAAGTATCAACGGCACCTACACTTACACCATTAACCAGTACGTCGGCAATCTCATAGCACAAGCTGGGCTGCATGGTAAATGTTGTTGGCGTCGGCTCGCATAAAGATGACGTAATTTCCCCCGCAGGAGAAATATTGCCGCCTGTATCCGCCGAAGCCGTGATACGCACGGCATTTGCCACATCCAATTCTACTATATTTTCCAAGTTCAAAATGGGATAGCCGCTATTGGCAGCGTGCGTAAGGTCATATTCCCAAGGCTCTGGTATCTGATTATTATTTAAGATAGTTACGAACTCTGCTGTATTCATTTCATCGACGGGCTTTGGCAGCGTTCCTTCATTATTGCCGTCGCCCACTCCATTTGGCGCCGTGCCTTCCAAGTAGTAGCTATTATTGATGAAACATTCACTGCGTTTGCCACCTAAAATGCCGCCAATATTCTCACCTTGAATTTTCCCTATGTTATAGCAATTATTGATAATTAAGTGAAATGGCCAATTGTATCTGCCTTCATTTTCATAAGTATTAATAATACCAGCTGCATTGTGCATACTTGTAATGCTGCCTGTGTTATAGCAATTATTAATGACAATACAGGATCTGCTAATGCCTATGCCGATAATGCCGCCACAAATGCTGCTGTCAATGGTTGCAGTAGCGCTGCCCGTGTTGTAGCAATTGTTTACCTGCCCATAAAACATCGTGCCGCCAATTCCTCCTATTGTGCTATATTTCACACTAGTGCTTATCTTTCCTGTGTTATAACAGCCAGTAATATGAGCTGAAATATGACCAACAATACCACCTGCTTCTCTATTGTTAAACAGAGGCACTTGCATAGTATCTGTCTTTTCTGCCGCAATTGCTATATTTCCCGTATTGACACAATGTATAACATCGTTATTAGCCTCTCCAACTATCCCGCCTATGGAGCAACTAAAAGCATTAGCTGAGAATATCTCACCCGAGTTCTTGCTATTTATAATCTTACCATAACTTCCTCCAGTAATACCGCCCATTTCCAATCCGTTGCCAGTAATAGCTTCAGTTTCATTTCTCACGCTTCCATAGTTATAGCAGTCTTCTATCAAAGCATTCCTGTTGACTATCATATCTCCTTCAAAATCACTAATATACTTTATGCTTTCAAGACCATTTACTCCAGCAATACCACCGATATAGTGCATTGTGCCACTCATATTATCAAAAGTAATAACAATATCAACATTGGTTGTGCAGTTGCGTATAGTTCCAGAATTGAAAGCTGTAACAGCACCCGCAAACATCCCTAACTCTTTATAAAAAATAGCATTAGACTTCGAATATATATATACCTTGCCACTGCCAATATTCAAATTAAGCACAGTGCCGCTGGAATCAATTTTACCAAACAGCCCGAAATATCCAAAATTATTCTGCATAATCTTATCAGCATTCAGGTTGGATACAGTATAATTGCCGCCATCGAAAGTGCCGCGAAACGATTTTGCAGTATCGCCAATCGGCAGCCAATTGCCAATGCTCGATAAATCAATATCGCCTGTCATCAAAAAGTGGGTGTTCTTGTAGGTATTCCCATTATTCACTTTGTCGCGTAACTCTATTAAATCCTTAAGATTAGCTATTTGGTACGGATTGTTTTGCGAGCCATTGCCGCCAGAATATTGAGCATAAAGTGGCGATGCTGCTATGATAATAGCAATGATTAATGAAAATAAATTCATAATTCTCATGATGTTCTCCCATGATGTATGTAACGGATGTGCTTAAAATAGCATTTTTATAGTACATAGCCAAGACAAAAAACAGCCTCATGCCTGCTGAAAAATTCCCGGATATTGTTGTAATACCCAACAGTTATCAATTTTCAGTTTAACAGGCAATACAAAAAAACATTAATCCTACGGATTAATTAACACATCTTGATGATGATTGAGTATTAGAAGTGGTGGAATATGGCAAGACTAAACAGTGTAATCTCCTAAAAATCGAAAGTTAGGGATATGTTGTGCGATACGCCGCTTTGGCTAAGCAGCTCGTTGGAAATCGAGTAATCTATTGATGCAGAGAAAGGTATATCCTCGAACACTGCGTCGAGTCGAGGGTATATCGAAAGACCCGCTCCCCAATGCGTCATTGGAAAGAACTGCGGTTTTGCCCATTTATCGCCATAGATTGCAATGCCGCCTCTAAATGAGATTAGTTCGTGAGCTCCAATTTCAGTTGCAATTGATACGGTTGGGGAAACGGAGAATTGGGTATATGCCGCCTCTAAACTCAATAAAATAAAGCGAGTAGCCTCTACCGTCTCGGTAACTATCTCTCCTGTGGCAGTATTCCTGTCAGTATAAACACCTGCATTTAGCCCGAAACGTGTTGCTATGCCTGCCTTCAGCTTCCAGGGAATAGTCATCAGATCGCTATTTACAGTGTTCCAAAACATCATTCCTGAGGCATTTTGCAGCACCAGCCCGAAATTGAACATGTCCAGCACATCAAACATAGCACCGAAATCAACGGTATAGCCATTCGCAAAGATCTCCGAGCCTTCCAAATTATTGGTCAAATATTTGGCATTCACGCCAAAACTTGCATAGCCTATCTTGTATGAAGCGGCGCCGGATATGGCGTACAAAAAGTTGGAATAGTTGCCAATATCCTTGCCGTTAATATCTCTTGCTGTAAATGCTCCGTTATACAGGCTGTTGAAAGCGAAGCCAAGTCCAAGATTTTCATAGACTTGCTGCCCCCATGCCAATACAGAACTTGTACGTCCCAAACCCAGCATGGATACAGATGTAACAACGCTTGGCTCGAAATTGAGATTGCTTAATCCCGCCGGATTGTAGTATATGGCGCTTGGATCATTTGCTATCGCAGTGAAAGTGCCGCCAAGACCTATCGGGCGGGTACATTGCTCACGGAAAAGCCAGCTTTCGGCATAGCCGCCGCCAGATTGCTGGGCAAGCAAGGGAGTGCAAAGCGAAAATGCTGCCAGTATGCAAACAATATGTGCATACATGCTAAAGGGTATATGATGTGGTATCCTGCTTTCTGTATTCGTCAAAAACGCCATAATATTGCTAATTACTATATACTTATCGAAATAATATCGAAAAACTTTACTAAAAGGCAAGAATACAGGGCAAAATTAAAATTTTGTTAATTAAGATTTCGTTACAATGAATTTTTCGGCAATCCTGAAGTTAGAACCTTGTATGACAAGGATATAGACACTTTTGGGCACATTTAACGCCGTTTCTGAAGAAAAATAATGATGCCCGTCTTCATTTTTTTTTGGAGGCACACCAGAATAAATGCGCTTAACTTCTTTGCCAAGCATATTAAAAATAGATAGCTTAACCTCTGATTGTGCATCCGCAAGCTCTGCCAATACATTCAAAATGCCTTCCGAATCCTCCCAAACCTTTACTATCTTATTGCTGTTTGTAGTATCAGGTTTGGCAACCTGCATATTTTGCTTTTTACTGGTAGTTGCAACTTTTGTGCCATTGGACTTGTCAGTGGAAAAGGAAATAGAACTTATTCCCGCTCTCGACTGGTAGGAATCATATAAGTATATGCTATTATTAGCAATTGCAAATAATTCACATGACATTGCAAATGCAAATATAATAAAAAATATTTTAATTATGCTGTTCATAGTTGTCTACGTTTGGTTAATATTGTACACTTTATATTTTTTCAAAATTACATGTTCTGATAAATTGAAATACAGCTCGGTTTAATTTCATATTAAGCAAAATCATAACATTCAGCGCTATTTTTTTTCTTTAAATTTTTCGCTCAATTTCGAAACTTCACTTGTATTCTGCTCGAATTTTTCCACAGCCTGCTTCGTTTCCAAACCTCCGGTCTCAATCCCCAATTTTTTCGCCACAGCTTCCAGTTTTTTATTATCCAAACCCAAAGTCGCCGGTATTTCCTGAATGTTTTTATTTTTGATTTTCTTTTGCTCTATTGCCAAATGCTCCGCCAATTCGATAGTAGCCGACCGATTTTTATTGCCATAAATTTCTTTTTCAGATTCAGAAGCATTTTGAGGCAAATTATGAATAATTTTTAATAATTCCTCTGCCTTTTGGCTACGTTCAATTTCGGACTGCGGATATTGCATTTTTGATTTTTTCTGCTCGCCAGTATCGTTATCTGCTATATTTTTCAACGGCTTGTCTTTTTTATAATTTGGCATTGGCAATTTTTCATCCGCCAAAGTTTTGTCTATTATTTTTCCAAAATCCTGTTTTGGCTGCTTTTGCAAAATCTGCTTTTTGCCAGTTGTCGCCGCATTTGCATTTTTTTTGCTTTTCAGTGTAGTCGCTTCTCTGCTTTTTGAACTCTCTTTTGTAGTATTTATTTGAGGTTTCTCCGCATTTTTCAAATTCAAAATCTGCCGGTTTCGCCACTTTAAGTATAGATATATCACGAGAAGAACCATTGCCAGCACTATGCCTGCGGCATATTTTAAAATTAAATTATTTTCATTTTCTGCGTCTTGATTCTTCAAACTGTCTTTATTGAAAATATTAGAAAATTGGTTTGATGTATCCTTTGCCTTTTCATTTTCCAAATGTTTTGTTTTCAAACTATCTGATTGATTTATAACACTATTAGCATGCCTTACATCTTCTACGCAACTATCGCCTTTTTCTATAATATTCGCAATAACAATCTTTGATATCGGGCTGTTATTTGACTGTTTTAAATATAATTTTTCATAATATTCCGCATTTTTTTTGTCATTTTTCATGTCAAAAATTTGATACATCGCCGCATTATTATCGCTTATTTCTGTGCTTTTAGCTTCTGCAAACTGAAAATTTTTTAATGCAGAATTTATCTTTCCTTCTTTCATTAATATCAATCCAAGAAAAAATCCAGCATCAGCAACATCAGCAGTAACTGCATTAAATAAATCAGGTTTAGCTAAATCATAAAGCTCTTCTTCCATGCTTAGCAAACCCATTCGATAATTTTCCTCTACATCGGATAATTTGTTCCAGTCGAAAACCTCAAGCATTATGGATTGCGAAAATGGCAGTGCCGAAAGCGTGTAACCGCGCGCCTCGCTTAATTCAATCTTAGCAAACAAAGTGTCTTTTAGCTGGAAAAATGAAATATTTTTAATAATTCCATCACTTGAAATTTTTGTGGCAGTATCTTTGATTTCAGCAATTCCAAAATTTATCGTAATATTTTTTTTATCATTCGACAGTATTGCTGTATATTTCGGTAACTCTTTTGAAAATAACATTGTTAATCGATTCAAAGGCATGATTTTTGCCGACTGAAATACAGGCACAGCGCTAAGCTCCGTCGAACACAGAACAACAGATATAACACATAATAATTTTAGTAACCTAAGCAATTTATATGGCATACATAAAATATCAATTTGCCGCACAGCGATTACATCCATAATTAATCATATAATCAAATATAATTAAAAAAAACATAATCACCACTAAAATTCATTTTGTGCGCAGCGACGATACAAAAAAAGCCTGATATTTGCATAATCAGGCCGATAAATATAAGTGAGTGTTTTGCTACAAACAAGCAATTGCTTCTATTTCCACCAAAACATCCTTGGGCAAGCGGGAAACTTGGTATGCCGCCCGCGCAGGTTTGCTTTCGCCAAAATAGCTTTCATAAACTTCATTCATTTTGCCAAAATCGCCCATATCCTGCATTAAAACGGTAGTTTTAACGATATTGCTTAGCTTTCCGCCCGCTTCTTCAACAATAGATTTGATATTTTTGATTGATTGGTGCGTTTGTGCAACAATATCTTCGCCGGCAAGATTGCCTTCGGAATTAAACGGAATCTGACCTGAAATAAATAAAAATTTACCTTCAGCTAAAACAGAGTGGGAATAGGGTCCAATTGCGGGCGCCGCATTGTTTGAATTAATTATTTTTTTCATAAATTTGATTGTTAGTGTAATAAATAAAAATGTTACCTCGTAAAAATAAAAAAAATATACATAGATACAAAATTTATGTGTAAATAATGCGCAAATGTAGCATACTATTTTGTATATTTGAAAGTTTTATAACACTATAAAATAAATCATGAAAATATTAGTAACGGGTGGAGCTGGATTTATCGCTTCAAATATTGCGGACGCATATATTAATCTTGGACACGAAGTTGTAATTATTGACAATTTGAGCACAGGGAATATAAGGAACATTAATCCGAAAGCGAAATTTTATCAAAAAGATATTACTTCCGACAAAATATTGCGGATTTTTGAAGAAGAAAAATTTGATATAATTTCCCACCATGCGGCACAGATGAATGTTCGATTTTCTGTTGAAAATCCTATATTTGACGCCAATGTCAATATTCTCGGCGGACTGAATTTATACGAAGCTGCAAGAAAAACTGGCGTACGGAAAATTATTTTTGCCTCAACAGGCGGCGCTATTTATGGCGATAGCGATATTATTCCAACGCCTGAAACTGCCGAACAAAACCCATGCTCGCCTTACGGAATTTCCAAATTATCAAACGAAAAATTTCTATATTTTTACAAGCAAAATTATGGTCTCGATTTTGTTTGTTTGCGTTATGCCAATGTGTTTGGACCGCGCCAAAATCCATTTGGAGAAGCTGGAGTTGTTGCGATTTTTGCCAATAAAATGCTGAAAAATGAACAGCCGTTCATAAATGGCGACGGGCTTTATACTCGCGATTATGTATTTATCGAAGACGTTGTTCGAGCGAATATTCTGGCTACAGGTGATAATTTTTCTGGTATTTTCAATATCGGGACATCAATCGAGACGACCACCAACCAGGTATTTCATGCAATTAAAAAATATGTGCAATCAGATTGCGAAGAAAAGCATTTAGAAGCCAAAGCGGGCGAGCAGCGCCGAAGTTGTATTTCTTACGAAAAAATCAATCGCCAATTTGGCTGGCAACCTGAAACCGATTTTGAACATGGAATACAAAAAACAGTCAATTTTTTCAAAAATTCATAAATATTTT
>JAVBOP010000079.1:0-7594 GCA_031550405.1 Kapaibacterium sp. (SeqCode) | reverse complement strand
ATCTGTAATAAAATAAGGAGATAAATAACCTCTATCAAACTGCATGCCTTCAACTGTATCCATTGAAGTATCAGTGCCTTTTGCTTCTTCAACAGTGATAACGCCGTCTTTTCCAACTTTTTCCATTGCTTCAGCGATAAGTTCGCCAATAGTGGAATCATTGTTTGCAGAAATAGTACCAACTTGTGTAATTTCAGTTTTGCCGCCAACTTCACGGCTGATTTCTTTCAATTTAGCAGTAACCGCAGTAACCGCCAAATCAATACCGCGTTTCAAATCCATTGGATTTGCACCAGCAGTAACGTTTTTCAGACCTTCACGATAAATAGCTTGAGCTAGAACAGTTGCAGTCGTTGTACCGTCGCCTGCTGCATCGCTCGTTTTTGAAGCAACTTCACGCACCATAGATGCACCCATGTTCTCGATCGGGTCTTCCAATTCGATTTCTTTTGCAACCGAAACACCATCTTTAGTAATAAGTGGTGCACCGAATTTTCTTTCGATTACAACATTGCGTCCTTTTGGACCAAGTGTAACTTTCACGGTGTCTGCTAATTGATCAACACCGTTTTTTAACGCTGAACGTGCTTCAACATCAAATTTTATGATTTTTGCTGACATTTTATTTTAAATCCTTGTTGTTTTAAATAAATATTTGTTAATAAATGTTGTATATTTCAATAAAATTTTTCCAACGAAGTTAGTAAAATTTTATAATAAACAGGCAAATGCCTGTGTTATTTGCCAATGATTGCAAAAACATCCGTTTCTTTCATCATCAATAAGTCTTCGCCGTCGATATTAACTTCAGTACCGGCATATTTGCCATAAAGTACGTTATCGCCAACTTTAACTTGCATTGGAATATTTTTTCCGTTATCATCAATTCTACCAGTTCCAACAGCAATAATTTCGCCTTGAAGTGGTTTTTCTTTTGCAGTATCTGGAATGATAATTCCGCCTTTTGTAGTTTCTTCTGCAAGAGCAGGTTTCACAATAATTCTGTCGTGCAATGGAGTTAATTTCATCGTATCTCCTTATAATTAATATTGTTAATAAAAAATAGTTTTAAACATTACTTATTATTTTTAGCACTCTATCGTATTGAGTGCTAAGACCAAAGCATAAAATTAGCACTCAATAATAACGAGTGCTAAAGTATATAAATACAAAAATAATCAAATTTTGTTTCACACCAAAATGATTTTGGGAAAATAGGTAATGCAAAAAACTCTGTTTTATTTTACCAATATCTTCATTAAATTGCGCCTTATTGCCAATCCATTAGAAGCACGCCAATGTTTACGGTTACCGTTTTTTCTCCAATCACCGTGTTAGTATCGAATATATTGATAGATACGGTCTGTTTTGACTACAATTTTGCTGCCGTGCTATTTATAGACAGTTTTAGCTGTCAAGCCGTTTATTATCAATATGTTAACTATGAAATAAACACACTTTACAAACAAGAAATAAAATCAATAAAAATTCATAATTTGGCATTAAAAGCGTGATTTTCTGCGATCGAAAAGAATTTTTTCATCTGTTTGGGATGTTCCAATTCAAATATGCCATTTCATCAAACGCAGATTATTGCGCAATATTTGACTACGCCTGTTCACACAAATCAAATAATCCCCGATTAATGCAAATGCAATAAACATTTATGACCAGTTTTGCCATACCCTCTGCCTTCTTTCTAAAGTTATTGATTCGCAATCAGGCTAATTTTATTTTCTCTATCAGAATTTAAACATGTAAACTAATATTTTACAGTAATTTATATCTTCTTGGACATCGCGTTTTTGCCTTTCAGAAAGATGAAAACCTAACGCAATCCGATCACTCGCGGCAGCCAGATGAAGCTTGGCGCTACATCTGCTACGAGATTGCCCGATAGCTTGCTTTCCGAATTTTTTAAAGCGCCAGTGTCGTCAAGCAAAACGGTATCTATTTTTATAGTAATAATTTGCTTTTGTTGTAGCTGAATAAAGATTTTATCCAGAACTCCAGATTTTGCCCAGCGGTTCATTCGAGTATAAACTGTATGCCAATTGCCAAAATATTTCGGTAAACTCCGCCATTGGCAACCATTTTCGAGTACATGCAATATGGCATTCAGGATATCTAAATTGCTCAAGCTCACATTTCCTCGCTGAACCGGAAAGCAATTTTCTATCAATTTGTATTCGTTTTCTGTTAATTTCATAACACAAATATAATAAAAATCATCCAATTTGTGTGAACAGTACCTAGATAAATAAAAATAATAGTTGCATAATATGTATCAATTATACTTATCTTTATCCATTATTTTTTATCAACTTAAATAAAATAATGAAGATACTTGTTTCATTTTTCTTGCTCATTGCTTTCTGCCGGCAAAATTCCTATTCCAGAGTTAATGTGATTCCCATTGATACACTTAAAATAAATGATCAAATTAGCGGATATTATTGGGATAGTGGAAAAAATATTGGCTATTATTTACTTGATTCGCTAATAAATCCAACAACTCCGGTTTTGAAAAATATAAATTTTATTAACGAAAATAATTACAAGGTTGAATTTTTTATACGACTTGACGAAGCAAGTTCTATTAGTACATATAACTTAATAAATCCTGATTCAATTTTTGCCGTATCGTATCATACTAATAAATTAATTCATTTTAATAAAAATGGATTTGCACAGGAATGGAATATTGATGTTTTTTCTACTCCGGAAGAATATGTTTTGGCTTTTCAATATAAGCCTGCAATTATTGGCAATGAATTTTATTTTCATATTTCGCAGGGTGACGGGCGGCAGGAATGTTTCAGCAAAACGACAATGGGCAAGATTGAAATTACGGATAATAAAGTTATCAATCCGCAGCGATTTTTGAATTTTCCGATTGATTATAGTAACGATTCTTTGTTTTGTCCTCGCAACAGCATAAGTTATATCGCAGATACAAAATATCAGTTTATTGTATCATTTCAAATGAATGATTCGCTTTGGGTTATAAATGGTGAAAAACTGACAAAATATCCAGCAAAAAGCAAATATATTGACGCAACAAAAAGATTAAAAATAGAACATTCTAATGAAGAATATCAACAATATCGTGCAGAAATCGGATATTATGGCTCTGTAATATATGACAAGTACAGAGATTTATACTATAGGACAGTTTACCACAACCAACAGGCAAGAAATAAAGACGGAACTATCAATAAACTTTGGGATAGACCCTGGTCCATAATAGTTTTAGATAAGGATTTCAACTATATTGACGAGCTTGCATTTTCTGCGAAAGAATTTAGGAATTTTTCGGTAATACCCACGCCTCGCGGTATAATTCTCACCAAGCGCATAGATAACGGGTTTTTTGAAGAAGAAGGAACAATGCCAATTTTATACAAATTAGAATTGGAGTAATTTATAAAAAGAATACATGTTACAGGCATAGATACTGACCATTTTTGTAACTATAGTATTAGCCACTATTATCTACTTGATATTCATTGCTTTGTGGTTGAAACAACATAAAAATATGAATATTTTTTAATAAATATATTTTTTACACAAACATAAGTTGAATATGGGGAAAAAAAATCGTAATTTTGTACGTTTTGGTAATATTCAATCATGGAAAATGAACAGGATTTGGTCGCCTTGGCGCTCTCAATATATAGAGCAATTTAATGATGAAAAGCAAGCTGATAACTGCTTTATCTGCCATGCAATCCAGGAAGATAGGCAAGACAAGGAGTTGCTTGTTATTGCCCGTCGAAAGCGCTGCATTGCGCTGATGAACAAGTACCCTTACAATAGTGGTCATATACTTATCGCACCATTGGTGCATTCCTCGGAATTTGATGCTTTGCCTGTCGATACGCTCTCCGAAATTATGCAGCTCACGCAAAAGATTATCGCAATTCATAAGCAAAATATGAAACCGCATGGCTTCAATATTGGCGTGAATATTGGGCTATCGGCGGGTGCGGGCTTGCCAGAACATGTACATTTTCATGTTGTGCCCCGTTGGAATGGTGATTCAAATTTCATGGCAACTCTGGCAGACATAAAAATAATTTCATCTGATATGGCAAAAACTCGTGATATTTTCGCAGAATTATTGGCAGAATAAGCGGTGGAAAAGATAAAGCCCATCAAACAGCTCGGACAAAACTTCCTGCAAGATAAAAATTTATCTAATAAAATAATTAATCTGTTAGGCGATATTGCGAACAAAAATATTTTGGAAATCGGCCCGGGAATGGGAGCTTTGACTGATATTTTGCTTCATAAACAAGCTAATGTTATTGCTTTCGACAAAGATGAGCGTGCAATACTGTATCTGCATGAAAAATATAAGGATAGAAAAAATATAACTCTTCATCTAATGGATATTCGGAATATTGAGTTAAATGATTTTTATGATAAAAATACTAAAATTTATGTTATTGGCAATATTCCATATAATATTTCAACCGACATTGTTTTTTGGATTTTTGATAATTTTAATTTTATTGACAAGGCGGTTTTAACGATGCAGCGTGAGGTTGCAGAGCGACTGATTGCCAAGCCTCACACTAAGAATTACGGCATTACAACTGTTGCCATGCAGCTTTTTGGCAATGCCAAAATTGCTTTTCATATTCCGCCGACTGCATTTTTTCCGCGACCCAAAGTTACGTCCTCTGTTTTGACTATTGATTTTCAGAACTTTGATAAATATAAGGACGTTAACAAAAAAGGTGTTATTGAATTTGTTAGGGCGGCATTCTCTCAAAGAAGAAAAATTCTAAATAATTCCTTAAAAAATTACTTATACTTAAAAAATATTGACCCTGTTCGATTGCAAGAATTAACAGCAAATCAGTCCATTGATTTTCTTTCTCGCCGAGCGGAAGAGCTTACAGTAGATGACTTTATATTGTTCTACGACATTGCAAATAATTTAGAATTAAATTAAAAATATTCATAAATTTGTTTTTAGTTTCTGCCGAATTCATCAGTACAAAGCAAAGTATCCTGATATTTATAATCACAGTATTACCAACATAACTCCAAAATTCATCCATTTCTATATCGCATCGTGCCTCTAACTCTATATGTTCCAACGATTTATCCTTTGTGATTTTGACTATCTGCTTGATAATATCATTGATATACGGATTCAAATTTAGAGTTTTTTTTAATTCTAAAATAACACATTATGAATAATTTTTAATATTTTGCTAATATCTCGAACCTCAGAATCGCTCACAATATTTTGGCAAATATCGCCTAATAATTTGTGTTTGATGGAATTGGCACATCCGAACAGGAAGGTCCGAAACGGCTTGGTTTGAACCATAAGCAGGGCAGTTCTTCTATACCTATATATTCCCCCTGATTTCGTAAACATATCAAAATATTGGAGCTTAAATTATATAAATAAAATTAGCATATCTTTGTCTCCCTGCCTTCTGTTAATATTCGACAAAGATGGGAAGCTTGACATAAAATGTAGTGCCTGTTCCGACGGTGCTTTCAACATCAATGATACCACCATGCTGATGCAAAATTCTGTGAGTTATTGGCAAGCCAAGCCCCGTCCCATCAGCTTTTCGAGTGAAAAATGGATTGAAAATTTTCGACAAATCCTCCGCTGGAATGCCGCAGCCCGTATCGGAAATTGTTACAACAACAAAATCCTTTTCATCATATTTATGCGACTTCTCGTTATAAGTTTTAATCGTAATTTTACCCGAATCTTTTATTGCGTCAGCCGCGTTAGTTATTAGATTTATAAAGACTTGCTGCAATTGTTTAGTATCAGCTGAAATATACTGCAAATCGTCGTCCAAATCAACATCAACCATAATATTTTTTCGTTTGATGGATGACGCAGTCAGATCAATTATTGTCGGAATCAATGAATTTATATTAATTTTTGCTACTTCTATCACGGCGGGCTTTGAAAAATTAAGCGAAACCTCCACGATGCGGTGAATACGCTCAACCCCTTGCAGCGCAACCTCAATATAGGAATGCTCAGGAGATTCTTTGGGTAAATTTCGTTTTAGAATTTGTAAATTCAAATTCACGGCTGCGAGCGGATTACGGATGTCGTGTGCAATTCCGGCTGAAAGTTGCCCCAAAAGCACCAACTTATCAGCCTGCACCAACTTATCGGTCAAAGCGTGCTGCTCGCTAACATCACGTGCAATAGCTTGAATTAATAATTCTTCATCTATTTTGACAAATCTTGCGCTCACCTCTACCATTATTTCATGACCATTCGGCATGCTAAGTGATAATTCACTCAGTACCTTAGGCGAACTTTCTTTTTGCAGCAGTTTGAATATCCTGCGGAATTGTGGCAAAGACGAGCCTATTAATTCTGTTAAGTCTGTGTTAAATAAGTATGCTGCGTATTCGTTGGCGTCCAGTATGCACCATGTTTCGGGCTGGATTATAAACAAGGCGTCTGTGGCATTTGTAAAAAATGACTCATACCATGCTAATTTTTTTTTTATTGACTCGATAGAAGGATTTGAATCCATTTTATGAATGTTTTTTAATTTTTTAGGCATTAAACTCATGCTTTTTATATGCTGATAGAACTGCAAATATAATCAAAAAAGATGAAACTGCCGTGTATGTTTAGGAGGCGGATTGATAAATGGACTGTATTTTGGGCATTGTTAAAATCCGATACATAGTTGCTTCTTTAGCTTCAAAATTAATAATTTTAACGAACATTTAATCATATTTTTACTTTTTGAATAGCATTTGGTTTTTCTTTTAAATTTTTGCTAAATAGTGTCTAATACTGCTGTTATATATTTTCAAGGTGAATGTTTCGGCTTTCGTTTTTATGTGTTTTTCAGGCGGAATAAATTCTGCATAACTGTGCCAATGGTCAGTGCAAAACCAGTTTATCTCCTTATTTTTCAAAGAGTTCCATAATTTTAATCCTGTTTTGTACTTCTGTCGCCACAGACAAAAGCGATGAACCGTTTGCCAAGTCTATCAACAGCAATCTATATCCATAAGTATCTTTTTTTAAATATACATACGTATGAAGCTCGTCGATTTCAACAATCTTTGCAGGCTCATCGTTTTTAGGTAAATGTACCTATTTTATGAATATTTTTTAATAAATTACACGAAAAAACTTTGTTACATAATTTTCATACTGCTTTTATTTTGCTGTAATATCATTGGCGTAATTTTGTATACAGAATTGATTAAGTCACTATATTTGAAGAATATATGAATGTATTAGAAAAAGATTTGTTAAAATTAAAAGACACATTAAATACGATGTGGACTAAAACAATAGCTCAAATTAATTATGCCGCTGAGGCATTGCTAAATAATGATAAGGAAATTGCAGGCAAAGTTGTGTTAAGAGAAAAAAGAATTGATGCAATGGAATTATATATTGATGAATTATGCGAAGAAATTATCGCATTGCATTCGCCTGTTGCTGTTGATTTGCGTTTCATATTGTCATCATTGCGTATTAACACAAATTTAGAAAGAATTGCAGATTTTGCATACGGAATAGCCAAATTTATATCAAAAATTGATAATTTGAATTTAGAGGCTGAGC
>JAVBOP010000081.1:0-6069 GCA_031550405.1 Kapaibacterium sp. (SeqCode) | reverse complement strand
TTTATAAAATAATCGTGATAAATTAAATTTAAATATGTAATTTTGCAAGACTAAAACAAATCAATTGACTATATTGTACCGTTTTGATGGTGAGGTTCAGTTGCGGTTTATTAAAAAAAAAGAACTGCCTAAGAGGTCATTAGGCGATATCAAACAAATCTGTAAAATAGTCTTTGTAGATAATGAAGAATTTGGCGTAGTTGATACTGTAAAAAGAAACGGATGGCTAAATACAGAGTTGATTAAAGATATTGAGACTCTTGATTCTACAACTATTAAAGAAGCGCATGTTATATTTTTAGACATTCATGGTGTTGGGAAAAAATTAGGTTTCAGCGAAGAAGGTCGCGGTTTATTAAAAGCATTAAAAGATAAATATCCTGAAAAAAAAGTAGTCGCATATAGTGCTCAAAAGGAAGGAATCATTGATGTTTTTGATAAAGCAATGAAAAAAGCTGATGAACGGATCAGTAAAAATGCAGACTCTTATGAATTTCTTCACACATTGGAAGTTCTTGCAACAGAATGTTTGGCATTTGACAGGTGTATTGGCAGAATAAAAATTATTATAAGAGAACAAACAGGAATCACATTGAGCGATGAAAAAATAGAACAAATGCTGATTCAATTACAATCTAAAAATGATTTTTCCGGAAGTTACGTATCTAAAATTTTTAATATTACCAATGTGGAAGCTCTATTAAATATAATCAACATGGTGTTTTTCCCAAAATAAAATAAATATGTTGTTTGCTCATTTTGTAAATTTTGTAAATAAAGAAGAAAGTATTCTTTTTTCAAATCTCCCAAAAGAACATTTAATTGATATTGATAAGTGTAAATCGCCTCTTGAATACACAAAAGGATTACGTACAAAAAAAAATAAAAAACAAGGAAAAATTAATCTTAGCAATGGTTATGTGTATTTATGCAGTTCCGATGAAAAAATAAGTAATACTGAGTTTAAAAAAACAAGCAAGATGTATACGATGTTCTTTGATATGTTATATAAAAACAAGCAAGGACTAATTGCTATAGAAGATGAAGAAAACAAACAATTTAGACACAATATTACATCTTTCACTGCTCATTTGTCTCAGGAAATTTATAAACTAATACCACAAGAAATACTTATTCAGCGAGGTTATGAAAAACAACTAGATGCAATTCAAAAGATCATATTAGATGATGTTAAGGCAACTTCTAATATGTTACTATCCTTGTTAAAAGATTTAAAAGCAATAAAGACAGAGATAGATGCTTATGAAATGTTAACAGCAAAAGAACCTAATCTAAGTATACAGGCACATTCTATTCATAAAGTATTGCATTTTTCTCTAGCACATTTTATGAAATTACTAAAAGAAAAAGAAATAAACATAAAAATAACCAATTGCGAAAGTACTGTTATGATTGATTATAAATCAGTTTCGGTTGTATTCAATAATATTTTCAGCAATATTCAAAAATATATTTTGCCAAATTCAGAATTGAATATCAATTTTAAAGGAAGTAATGGCATCCTTGAGTTAGAAATTGACATGAAAAGTGTTAAAGTTGAAGAAGATGAAATAGAAAAAATATTTCATCCTAAATATTCAGGGAAATGGGCTAAAAAATCAAAACTTGATGGTACAGGTATGGGACTATATGTTGCATCTGAATTAATGAAATTAAATGATTCAATGATTGAATTTTATCCTATTGATAGTACCGTAGAAATGTTTGACGAAATCCCATACATGAGGAATACAATAATTTTAAAGTTTCCAATGGGTGTTATATCAGTTTAAATTTAAATGAGATAGTTAAGATTTGATATTACAGTAAATTATTTATTATTGCAATAAAAAGATTGCAATGCGTTCTAATCACAACTTAATCTTACAACATTAATAAAAAAAGGCTGTTAGCACTTGCAATTACTAACAGCCTTTTTGCTTACATCCGCCTGCAAGCGTCATAAGCACTCCATATTTGCAGCTATGAAGCATTTTCTTTCGTTCTATCTGCATTTCCGGTTTTTCATTTTACAATAATTAAAAAAACTTCTTTTATCATAATTTTTCTCCTTTCTTAATTAATATATTGTTAATTTTAATACTATCTTTGCTTATGTCAAAATCCTGTACTGTCCAGTTTTGATGGCGAATATCATACGTCATAACATAGCATTTGTCATTACATAAAATTGCTTTCAAGTTTCCATTAAAGGAAATACAAGTATAACCATCTACTTTACGCACGTCGGGTTCGTTGCTGCATGAACATAACAGTAAAAATAAACATGTCAATATAGATAATTAAAATTTAATTATAATAACCTTTCGTGTATTTTATATCCTTAAACTCTTTTATGAGCCATTTCGCAATAGTCAGTGTTTACATCAAATCCGATGAAATTCCTGCCATATTTAGCAGCCATAGCACATTCCGTTCCACTACCAGCAAATGGAATGCAAACCAAATCATCTTGTCTACTGCAAGTACTAATTAATAGGCTTGCTAATTGTTCAGGCTTTTGTGTCGGATGCTTGTATTTCGCCATTATAGACGTATTCATTGGCATATCAATCACATCATAAATATTATTATTACTTGGAAATTTAAAATAACGTTTTTGGTCGTCATATTCTTGTTTCAATAAATAATATTCATTAGATAAATCACTATAACCTCTTTGAAACATACCTGCTTTTTGTAGTTCATTATAATGTTTTTCAGCAATTAACTCAAATTGACTGTCAGCAAAACTATGCCGTGAAACTGTACAACAATTCAAGTAGTCATCAACCCATTTATTAAATTCTGCAACATTTCGCATCTTATTAACTTGTATAAATTTATCCCTTTCATTGCGTAAATATTCTTTAATATCTTTAAATTGTTCGCTATTATCAACATCATAGCTATTAGATGTAGTATTGTTTTCATAAATCAAAAATCGCTCTGTTACAGGCACAAAACGGCGTGCCTGGCTTGGTTTACACTTATTAGCTTGTGCGTCTGTTTTTTGCCAAATACAGACATTTAATAATGAAAAATATTTATCTAAAATAATTTGTGAATACGCAATATTCAGAGCATGTCCCCACCATACCAAAGTACCATTATTTGCAAGCAAACGATTACATTCAATAGCCCATTTCTCAACATCTTGCAGATACAATTCAAAAGTAGACCATGCTTTGTCGAACTCACCTTTGACACGATAATAAGGCGGGTCTGCAATAATCAGATGACAACTCTTATCAGACAAATTATTGTTGAGAAAATCTATATTATGAATTGCGTTTAATTGCATATTTTATTAAAATTTATTCATAATTAACATTTGTCGATGAAAACATCCGCACCATAAATATTCTTCAAATTCCTGATGTTGCATTCTCCGTAGTTGTAAAAAATGCCTGATAACAAATCAATAATAGCGCCTTCTCTTATTGGAAAATCACGATGCGAACACTTCAAATCGTTAAAGACATAGTGTAGATACAAATGCCCTTGTTCGTTTAAAAACAAGCGGTCAGGACTGTTATTACTACGCTTATACTGATTAAACCAGCACATCAATTCCGCTTCCCAGCCAACGCGATATTTAGCAGCTGCAACCCCATCCGGATATTTGCTGGATTTTATCAGAAAAACTTGTTTTTCTTCAAATTTATTTTGCCTTGTCATTTTTCCTCTTTTTTATTAAAATTTATTCATAAATTACTTCAAATATTTTGTCAAATCGCTCTTTACTGAACATTGTCAGCCAATCACCGTCAGAACATCTAACATTGTAGTA
The DNA here is from genome assembly GCA_031550405.1 of Kapaibacterium sp. (SeqCode). Classification (GTDB taxonomy): domain Bacteria; phylum Bacteroidota; class Ignavibacteria; order Kapaibacteriales; family UBA2268; genus JAVBOP01. Next base: position 2,276 of record JAVBOP010000081.1, on the reverse strand, counting down.
ACATTTTCCATTAAGGTAAGTTGCGATAACAACATAAACATCGGTTGTGCCTTTAGCTCTACATTTGGTAATCGGTTTCACTTCACTGCCTCATACAATTCATCAAACATATCTCTGCCTATCCGCAGGACAAAAGCATGTAGAATATATAACGGTACTTGCTTTTTAACACGCAGAACACTATAAAACCATGAGCGGGTTTTACCAAACATCTCACAGAACTGGCTTTTCTTCATTCCATGCCGTTTAAGCATTTTTTCAAGCTCTAAAACGCTTACATCTGGAAGTTTTTCTATATCCGAAGCATTTTTATTATCATTTTCTTTCATATTTTACCTGTTTTTAGCTATTTTTAACACTTACAGAACATTTTGCTGAACAATCCAGAACGTTTCTGAACAAAACTTAACACTTACAGAACAATTCAGAACGAAATTGAACAAAACAGAACCAAATAGTGTTCTGTAGATGTTTAGGGTCTGTTAAAAATCAATGTCTCCTTGAATACTTTGAGGCTTTGGCAATGGTGCCGGTTCATCAATATTTTCAAATTTTGCTAACGATTTAATAAACTTTACACTCTTTTCCAATTCAGTAGTATCTCCATCACGATTTTTGGCAATAAGCAAGTGTGTTGTTGTTCCTTTGCCTCTATAAGCATTGCCTTTGCTGTCATACTGGTCTTCCACTGGGCGGTAAATAAACATCACTGCATCAGCATCCTGTTCTAAACTGCCACTATCCCGAAGGTCTGACAATGTGGGCTTAGGTTCGGCTCTATTTTCAACAGCTCTGCTCAATTGCGATAACGCTATAATTGGCACTTCGTTGCCTTTTGCTGCTATAACTATTGATTGGGAGATTTTAGTAACTCTATCATTGGCAGTTGAAAGCCTTTTATCGCTGCACTGTATTAAGCCCAAGTAATCTATAAAGACACAATCAATTAAATATCTTTCACAATAGTGCTTGATTTTTGCAGATAGTTCCAAATCATTCATACCAACAGCTGGGTCTAATGTAAAGTTGTTCAGTAATGATTCGAAGTATGAATAGTCTTTATGTTTTTTGACACATTCATAATCATTCAAAACCCACTTCAAAGGCAGTCCAAGTATGATAGATGCCAATCTGCACCAGATTTGGGCATGTGTCATCTCCATTGAAAAATAGCATACCTTTTTTCCAGCCTTCAGCATATTAGCAGCCATAGACAAGCCAAGTGATGTTTTTCCTACACTTGGTCGTGCTCCTATAAGCATAACCTTGCCTGGTAGTAATGAAACAACATCATCTACATCAGGATAACCTATAAGCACTTTATCACCATTTTTAAGCAATTCCAACACTTCAATGGCTTTATTGGTCAGATGTTCGCCAACATATTCATGCTTTTTAGTGATTGACTGCTGGACAACCTGTATGTCATTATTAACAGATATTAATAAATCTAATTCATCAACCATCAAATCAAGAGCCTTGCTCTTTACATCATCAGCTAATGTTGCAAGGCAACGCCTGATGTAATAGCTAAGCAATAGCAATACATGAGACTTAACATGCCCTGCCGTTGGCGTTTGCATGTTTATTTCCGACAGGTAATAAGTACCGCCTGCTTTTTCAAGAGTACCCAAGCGTTTCAGTTGCTCAGACAGCGTAATGATGTCCGGTATTGGCTTATCTGGATTACTCCAAAGAGCCAATATTGCCTTGTAAATATGCTGATGACGCCCGTCATAAAACACATCGCTTGGATTTTTGCTCACAACAACCGCTTTCTGCAATACCGACTTTTCAAGCATGCTGATGACATAGCCTGCAGCCTCTGCCGACAGCATCATTGCACCCAGTACCTGCACCTCAGTTTCCGTACTGTGCGGCAATAGCTCTAAGCTCTGCTTCATGTGCCTCCTTGTCGTACTTCGGGTACTGCTCGACATCGTTTTTGTCCTTCGGTTTCTGTTTCAACTTGTCAGGCAGGTTTTCAGCCAACCATAACTTGTTTTTGATGTAATTCACGGGGTTATGACCCACTCCTGTTCGGAATAGCTATAATTGCATTATGTATATGATACTTACAGATAATTACGTATATTTGCAAACTTATTTTATTAATATATTTTCATTTATAATGCCGTTATTTAATCACAAAATCAGTTTACAAAAATTACTCCATCTCATTCCTGAATCGGAACTTGTTCGCATATCAGAGGCAACAAAAGTCGATTACCGCAGCAAGGTGCTTTCAGGTAAGTTGTTATTTTATTTGCTGTTAT
>JAVBOP010000185.1:0-5058 GCA_031550405.1 Kapaibacterium sp. (SeqCode) | reverse complement strand
ATCTATCCATCAATATTTCGCTACAGTACTTAATTCATAAAATTTTTGTATTTTTGGCATAATTGGCATTAAATAAAAAACTTAAATGAAGCAGAATATTACAAAATTAACGAAAGAGCAGCTACAAAACAAAAAGCAGGTTTTAGTTGAAAATGCGAAAAATCAAATCACGGTCATCACTAAAAAAATAGAAGATGAAGTGCGGGCTGCGGAGAATCATGCTTCTATAATTGAAGGCGATTTGTTGAAATTGCAAAAAACAGCTAAGGACAGAAATATTAGTTTTTCGCAGGAATTGTCAAGAAAAACAGTGCATTTTTTGTCGTTAATAATACCTGTTGGCTATATATTTCTGTCAAAAGAAGTAGTGCTAATGATACTTGTTCCAATGATGATTATTTTTGTGAGTATTGATATTGCCAGCAAACGCATTCCATTTTTGAGAAATTTATATTTAAAAGCATTCGGAGGAATGCTGCGCAAACACGAAATTAAGGCAAAAAAAATCTTGCTCAACGGTGCTTCCTGGGTCTTAATTTCCGCCATTTTAACTATCTTTTTCTTTCCAAAACTCGTTGCAACCGTTGCTTTATCGGTCTTGATAATATCAGACGTTTTCGCCGCACTAATCGGCAGAAAATACGGCAAAACCCGCTTTTTAGGGCTGAAAAAGAAGTCGTGGGAAGGTACAATTGCATTTTTCGTTTCTGCCGTCATCGTTACAGTCATTTATGGCTTAATTTTTAATGTTCCCATATTCTATTATTTTGTCAGCGTTATCGCATCGCTGGTAGCGGCATTTGCCGAAGCAATGGCAACAAAAATTCTGCGCACCGACGACAACCTCGCAATTCCCATCTCGTTTGGCATAATTATGTGGACAGGCAATATCGCCTCAACTTACCTTTTCGGCATAAACTTTATACATATTTTTTAAGTTTTATTAATATTTTTTCATAATTGTATTGGTTGCAAGTTTGGTGCTAATTGCTTGATGCGTACCAATTTATTATTGATAATTTTGTATTTTTGAAACTAACCTCTTTGTTTTAAATTACTAGATGATACTGATTAAATTATTTTAATTTAGATGATAAAAACAGAATATAATAGCTTGCTTTTTAAATTGGCGGCAAAACTTGGCGTATTGATGATTGCTGTTATTCTTACGATAGTAATTATTTTGGATTTGAGCATTGGCCAAACGGTGGTGATGATATTTACCATTTTAGGCGTGTTCTTTTTATTTTTTATAGTTTTTAGGCGAGATATAAAAGCGTTCAAGGATTTTGCGAATAATTTATCCGACAAAAGTGATTTTTACAGGCAAATAGTGGTAAACTCTTTGAATGGATTGATAATAGCTAAAGATGGGCGTATCGTTTTTTTCAACGATTCTGCTAAAATATTATTTATCCGCACATCGAACAATTTAAAAAATCTTGAAATAGAAGAGCTTATTCATCCATCAGATAGAGATAAATTTAGCGAATTTATAACAAAACTGCCTAATGATAAAGTGATTTTTAGAGCAAATGTTAATACACTGTCTTCGCAGTACCGTTATGTTGCTTTAAATGTTAAAAATTATTTAATAAACAATGAGCCTGTGTTATATATTAACGCAACCGATTGTTCCAAAATTCATTTGGAAATGCTCAATTCAAAAAAGAAAATCGCATTGTTGAGCGAAGCTATTGATGCGTTTTCATTTGGTTTCGATATTTATACAAAAGAAGGCGAAGCTGCTTATCGAAATTCATTTAGCCAATCAAATAAAGATGCACAGGCTGCTAAAAATTTACAGGCGGAAATTGAAAATAATTTTAATAAAAGCGCTCTTGGCAACGGCTTTAATATTGCAGCCAAGGGTGATCAATTTAGCAAGGATTTAATAGTTGCCAGGCACAATGGCGAGCAGTGGAATAATGTTACTTTTTCGCCGTTATACGTTGAAAATCAACAATATGTGTTGAAAATAACAGATGATATAACCAATTTCAAAAATGATATTAATGAGCTGAAATTATATAGCAATGCTTATGAACAGGTGCTGAAAAGCTCCAATATGGCATTTGTTATTATTGACAAAAATGAAAATATAATTTTTGAAAATGACAAATTCTACCAGATGCTTGATTTGGATGCAGAGCTTGTTGCCAAGGATAGAATCAGGACGGCTGCTAAAGATTTCTTCAAAATATTGAACCCCAAAAATATCGTTATCAGCTTGCACGAGACGAATGAAAAAATATCTTTTACAGAAGCGAATATTGATAATGGCATAGAAAAAATATGCAGTAAAATAACCAATTCCGACAGTTTTGAAGTAGAAATCAAAATTGAGACTAAATATCTGAAATACTTTTTGGAAAAGGAATCTGAAAAGAAGGATGAAATTATTAATACTGCAAAAATTATAGATTTGAAGAGTAAAGCATATCCAGTGTACAATTACAATGGAGAATTTACATTCACTATTATAGAATTTGTAGAAGTTACAACATTACATAACTTAACCGAAAAATACAATATTGCCCGCACTTATTTAGATGCAATTGCAAATAATTTTTATGTAGGAATTATTTTCATAATTAACCAAAATGATGAAATAGTTTTTATTGGCGGCGAAGAAGCCATCAAAAAAAGCATACATATAAGCGGGCTTTCCACAAGACTCTTTTTCCAATTATCTCAAATACCGGAACTGGTTGAATTGGAAAAAACATAGATGATGTGTTCAAAGGAAGCTCTAATCGCAGCGAAAAGCGGTTGTTTGATAATTTATATGATTTCAATTTTTTTCCAATTCGCGATGCCAAAGGCAATATAAAATATTGCATGGGAATTGGCTATAATATTAATGATCGAAATAACTACGAGCAGCAACTTCTCACACAGCGCGCTTTGCAGGAAAGAATCTTCTCGGAATCAACTCTTGCCATGTTAATTGTAAATTCCAATTACCGATATGTCAATGCGAATAACGAGTTTTACAAATTATTTGGCGTTACATGGAATCAAATTGCGGATATTGATCTGTCTGATCCGACGAATTATACAGAAAATAATATCATGCTCATAGATATGATGAAAGATGTATTTGCGGGTAAAACCATAGAATTTGAAATGCCTGTAAGAGATGTATTTGTTGGTTTCTTCAATGTGCATGTTGAGCGGGCATTGGAGCTGAACTGCAAAATGGCGCCTATAACTAATTCAGATGGCAAAATCGAAAATATTATTGTGTATCTGCATGATATTACGGCGTATAAGACAACTGTTCGGCAGCTGCGGGAAACACAGCTGATATATAGCACGGTAACATCCAATTTCCGTGAAGGAATATTGATACTGTTAGATGTCAACCTTTTGTACCGGCTTGTGGAAGGCGATAAGGATTTGTCGATGTTAGGGAAAAACAAGTCGCAAATGCTTGGTACTTCCATATATGAAGATGCAAATTTATTTGGCACAACGTTTATAACTTATGCAGAAAATGCTCTAAAAAGAGAATCCTTCAACTTTGAAATATCATCTATTGCCAAAAAAGAAGATGGTTCCGAATTTGAAATCTATTACAATGTAACGTTTACTCCTATTATCAATGAAAAAGATGAAGTTTCCTTTGTATATATCAGCTTAATAAACGTTACGGACAGGAAGCTGTTCGAGCAAAACATACTGGAATTCAATTCAAAGCTGGACAAGGAAGTGGAGTCAAGAACGGAGCAGCTTCAAAAGGCAACTTTAGCGCTGGAGGCAAACTATAGTGAACTTCAACTGACACAATTGCAGTTAGTTGAAACCCAAAAAGATCTTGCTGCTTCATTGAAAAAAGAAAAAGACCTGAACGACATGAAATCGCAATTTATTGCGCTAATATCGCATGAATATAGAACTCCACTAACGATAATCCATACCTATATCTATCTTCTGGAAACATTTTACGATGTCCAGAATAAAGATAAATTTTTGAAGGGAATCGGTGTCATTTCGCAGGCTGTTGAGGCAATGACGAAGCTATTGGACAATGCCCTGTTCCTTAATGAATACCAAAACCATCAGATAGAATTGACGTCCATAAGCATAAATGAATTTTTGCGAAGTATAATCGAAAGTTCCATTGATACTCATAAAGCCACACAAAAAATGGATGTTATCACCATTAGGGATAATATAATAATCGATACGGATAAATATTTATTAAAACAAATCATAGGGAATATTCTGTCGAATGCGATAAAGTATTCGTCTGCGAGCTCTGTGATTAGAATTGAACTGGTGGATACGGACGACGATTATACAATAAGCATTCAGGATAGCGGGAAGGGAATTGGCGAAGATGTTAGAGGCAATGTGTTCGATAGTTTTGTGCGCTCGAAAGACGTAACGAACATTTCGGGATCCGGTCTTGGGTTATTCATTGTGAAGAATTGCGTTAACATGCTGCAAGGCGATGTTTCGTTTGTTACCAAAACGAATGTAGGCACAATTTTTACGACTACCTTCCCTAAAAAATTAAAAAATATTCATAATTCTTAAAAATGAAAATGGGCTTCGACTGGCTCAGCCAGCCCGTTTTTTCGCAAGTTCCCTGAGCTTGTCGAAGGGAACGGGCAAAAGCGGCAGGAGGTTATTTAAAATTAATTTATAAATAATATTTTTTATTTCATTATCATAATATTTTTTGATATATTATTGTAGTATTTTGATTTTAAGCGGATATTGTATATGCCGCTATTGATATTATTTAGATTAATAGTATATGCATTATCCCCCTTATTTAATTGGAGGTTATCGATATGCACCTCTTCTCCTAAAATATTTGTCATATATAGAGCAACGTTCATATTATCCGTTGCAACAAATCTAATGTCCATGCTGTTTTGATTAACTGAAACCTCATTGATACCATAGCTGAAAGATGGCGTAAATTCTATGTCCCGAAGGTCCGGGAAGCAATAACCAGACAGCTCCAATAAGCCGTCCCGCTTGCTAAGTGTGTAATTTTGCGACGTAAATATATCGAATACGTTATATGATATTATAGTGCTT
>JAVBOP010000201.1:0-7770 GCA_031550405.1 Kapaibacterium sp. (SeqCode) | reverse complement strand
TGGATGGGCAAAATACCGATTTTATGTCGAGGCAAAACCAAAGTACAAACTGAAATTGATTTATACGCAATTACCTACAATTTAAGGCGCTTAATGAACATTGAAACTACCAATTCACTATTAAAAAAAATTAATAATTATACCTTCAAAAACAACAAAAATGCCTTCACAGGCCCTACTTTTGCTGCTAATTAGAACAAGTAGCCCTATTTTTTCAATATGAAAAAAATCACTAATTATTAAGTGGCAAAAAACGAATGCTCATCGGTTACTGTGAGACTGCTTGGAACTCTTGCCGCTTTACCGCTATACAAAGATGAATTATAGAATGTATTAGAAGTACTTACACTATAATCATTATCTCGTTTTCCAATAATAGAGCCTACGTTTCCTCTATCACTTGTTACGTTGCTTATATTCACGCAGCTATATATGGTAACACCATTTGAATTGTTAAACGAACCAACTAAGCCACCAACTATATCCTTTCCTTTTACCCAGCCTGCATTTTTGCAGTATTCCATCGTAACAGGATCTGTGGATGCCACTCCAAGTATTCCACCAAGTTGTGTGTAATCAGTGAACACATTAGCTGTATTTTCACATCTGATAATTTTTGAATATAAATCAACTGAGCCTGCTATACCACCAACATTCCAATTTCCGTTTACTAAACCTTCGTTACAGCAGCATTCTATTTCTATATTAGCCCAAGCACCACCTACAATTCCACCATGCCAACCTTCGCCGCCGTCAATGTTATCAAATACAATTTCAGCTTTGTTTATACATTTATGTATTTTCTATTGTAAGATTAGATGTTCCGTATCTAAAAGCTCTTCCAACAATGCCGCCAACCATAGAATGACCTCTAACAACACCTGAAACTGTTACATTTTGAATAACAGCTCCAGGTCCTATCATACCAAATAGACCAACCATATCAGCATATTTGTCTTGTAAATTTAAGGCAATAGTATAACCATTGCCATCAAAATTACCACAAAACCAGCTTTCGACACCGTTTTTCTTTCCTCCTATTGGAGAAGTAACAGTACCAACGTTGCCTGTAACTTTAAGGTAATAACCTGAATACCAAGTGCCAGCATCAACATACTTTCCTAATGTGTCTAAATATGCTTTGCTTGGATAGTCCACGGATTTGAAGCAGAACCATTACCAGAAGCAAAAGTATTCCATGTTGCATGGCTGTTCGTATATCCCATAAGAACTAATGAGATAATTAAAAGAATTTTGTTTAATTGTAATTTAAACATGATTTAACCTAAAATTTATAAATTTTAAAAACATCCAATTTTCCTTTAAAAAGAATAAAACACGCACTTTTTGCGGAATGGCTCAATCTATTTCCGTCTCAAATAATTAATACAAAAATACCTAAATTTTAAATACAAGTCAATAGATAAGCTACTGAAATAGTGCAGTAAATCTCTGCAAGCTATTTATTTTAAAAAGGCTTGATATTGGATAATAAATATTTATTCATGTAATAAGATGTCCAAGACCTTTTGCTGCAAATTCTTCTTTCAATTTTTTCTTGATACTATAAAACAGCCTCATACTTATGCCCAACCATGAAGCGATGTATTCAGGCGGTACTTGATTAATGAGGAAATCTGTTTCATACAAATGTTTCATCAAATCCTTAACATAAGATTATGAAGAAACACATCTTTTTGATGCCTTGAACGGTATATCATAAATTGAGAAACTATATCAAAATAGAAATCCAGTTTGGGATTTTGCTGCACAGCGATGTCCCAATCGTCCTTAGAGATCAAATAACCAGTAACTTTTATAACAGCTTCGAGGTTGTAAATTGCACGTTCATTTCCCGTCCAGCATCTATGAGGAACAGCAATATTGCTTTGAGTGTGAAAATCATCAACAATGTACGGAAAACAGTTTTTAGTTTGATGCTTTGCCGTTTTGCGTAATATTGCAATACCATCTGTAAAAACATAAATATTTTTCGCAATGTCTCCTTCCTGAACCAATATATCTGATGGTTCAGCGGTAAATGGCTGAAACGGACTATTATCTTCTTTTGCAAACGAAACGATGCCGTCAAATGATTCCGATACAATTTTGTCTTCTAATTTAAAATTAATTTCTTCTGAAAACATGATTATGTCTCCTTTTTTTAAAGTGGAAAAATAAATAATCTATTTTTAAGTATTTTTGCTTTTTTTAAGAAAATATCAAGGATTAGAAATTGTTTGTTGGAGTTTTCGGCAGGATAGCGAGGATATGGAAATACATGAACTCTAAGATGGTATCATAATGACCTCCTTGCTATCCTGCTACCAATGACTCCATGTAATCTCTATATTCATACTTGACATGTTTGTAAATTGAAAATTCATTTAAAAAACTGTTATTGTTTAACTGTAATTTAGCAAAAAAATAAATAACATCAAAAATAATATTTTTATATTATCGAAAAAAGAATGAAAATCCAACGCCATCAAAGCCAAACAAAATCTCCCAAACCGACAGAAGAAAACGCAGCATTGTAATATATCTATGGTATTTGTAGTTATTACAATTTCAACTTAGTTATAAGTACGTGAGTTATCCCCGTTGCTATAGTGTCAATAAAATTAAGCATGGTTTTCTTCGGGGTCGTCAGCGTTTGCAAAATATATTAAGCAATATCAACGGCTTTTTGTTTGAATGTAGATTAATTTTTATTATATAGTTGCGAAATAAGTGAAGAATATTCTTTATTTTAGACTTTTAGATTAGCAACTTATAAGTCATGGTTTCATATTTTCAACAGGTTTTACATACTGTTTTTGCAATATATTTTAATCAGGAAAGCAAACATGCTTCAATTGAAGATATTCCATTTCCTGAAAATATGAATATTAATTCATATTTTGATTCTCTCGGCAAGCAAGAACTAACTTTTAATGAAAGAATAATACTTTTGCTTGCACTCATGCCGCATATAAGCCCGCAAACACTTGACCTGTTTTTCATAAAAAATAAAGACTTGGATAGACAATACACCGAATTTGGCGGCTGGAAAGGTAGTTCTCATAATGGCTTTTTACCAACAGGAGAAACCGCTGCATTCATTTTGTCAGATACAAGTAACTATGATAAACGTAATGAAGTTACGCAGATATTCAATAAAGAACATTGGTTTTGTAAAAATAATATTCTGCATCTTGAAGGACAAGGCGAAGGCGAGCCATTTCTTAGCGGTCGATTAGTTGTTTCCGACGAATTATTAACAAAAATTCATAATTCTAAGTATGAACCAGAATATAATTCAAATTTTCCTGCCAAACGTATTACTACGCAATTGGATTGGTCGGATTTGGTTTTGACTTATAATTTGCGTGAGGAGTTAGATGACATTGTTTGCTGGCTTAAAAATCAGTCAGAAATACGGGAACGCTGGCAGCTAAATAAAATTATTAAACAAGGTTATCGATGTTTGTTTTATGGTCCGCCGGGAACTGGAAAAACTCTAACAGCTACACTGCTTGGCAGGCAAAATAATGTGGATGTTTATCGTGTGGATTTGTCTATGATTGTATCGAAATATATAGGTGAAACAGAGAAAAATCTATCGAAAATATTTGATAAAGCTGAGCATCAAAATTGGATACTTTTTTTTGACGAAGCTGATGCACTTTTTGGGCAACGCACAGAAACTCAATCATCAAACGATCGCCATGCCAATCAAGAAGTAGCATATTTGTTGCAACGTATAGAAGATTTTTCAGGCATGGTAATACTTGCGACAAATTTGATGGAAAATATATACGAGGCATTTTTTCGGCGTTTTCAATCGGCGTTGTATTTTCCTATGCCTGATGTGCGTTTGCGTTACCAGCTTTGGAAGCAGATGTTGCCTGACGAATGGATTTCCGACAATGCCGAGGATTTTTTACATCAGGCGGCTGAATATAAATTGTCAGGCGGCAGCATGGTTAATGTTATACAAACATGTGCAATTAAACTTTATGAAAGTAAAGAATCGAAATTGCCCATAGATATTTTTAAATATGCTATTAATAAAGAACTACAAAAAGAAGGAAAAATTATTTAAGTTAGAAATTAGAAGTGAGGAGTTAGAAGTTGTGGATATAAATCCGAAGCGGATTTATGAATAAATATCAATAGATATCGCTAATACGAAGTATTAGCTTCCAAAACTTCTAACTACTAATTTATAACTTTATATCTATATTTGTTATGAGAACACTTTTATTAATTATTTTTATTTTTCTATCCGCAAATATATCATTTGGGCAAAGCCAAGAAGCTGATGGCGAATATTGGACTGATAGTTCTGATGTTATTATTAAAATCGACACAATAATAAAAATAGATACAGTTAAAGATACAACTTATCGCTACATTGCGTCGCTGGAAGATATTGCACGTACTTTTGGAGTTCAACTTAATTCTGACGTGCAAAATATGATACAGACGCGAGATACGTTTGATATGCTATATTATATGCGGTATATTTTGCCTTTGATGAAGCCAAAATCTGATATAATAAAAAAAGAATTAGTTTTTAATAATTATTCGGACAGTTCGTCGTTGAATCTTAAATTAACCTGCGTTGGTACTGCAAATACAGATTTGTTCCTTCATGATTCATTAGCGGTTTTGAATTGCTTTGAAGAAGTATTTTCTTATATATATAATGTTAATCGAATATCATTAAAATATTTTAATAAAAGGATACTGTCGGGTATTGAATTTAATTTTCCAGATTTTTCATTTAAAGAAAAACGAGCTATGGCGCAATTAGTTAAGTCTATTAGTTTATTAGTAGATAGTTCTCGTATAAATGAAATCAGAGGAAGTAATCAGCTGTTAGGATTATATTTAAAATTTGATATAGAAAAAGGCAAAAACCATAAAGATTATCTTTGTGGATTGACGCAAATGGCTGACAGTGTGTTTTTAACATTGGCAAATTATCCGCCGAATGTGTGTCCTGTTGATGATGTTTTAGATGTTTCTGAAGCAAAAAAAATTAATATTTTTTCACAAATATTGAATCAATTCTATTTAGCAAGATATTATATTGATTCATTTCCTGAAACCAGCTCAACGGAGTTTCGATTGGATGATATAAAAGCCATAATGAACAGCGATTATCCGGACAATGAATGGGAATTATATGCTTTTATACTTGCAATAGTTATTGCCGTTATTATAATATTGGCTATTTTATATTGGTTTGTGCCGGCAGTTTCGTCTTATGTTCATAATAATATTGATATTGTGTATGCTGTTGCTATTATTGCAATTGCAGAGATTTATATATTGGCATTTAATACTATAGAATGTATGTCGCGTGATAATGTTTTCACTTTAGATGACGGAAAACGTAAGTTCCTTATGCTTGCTCCGGCTCTTTTTTTGTTCATTATACCCATTTTGAAAAAAGTAAAAAACAGAAAAAATTTACCGTAAAAAGTAGAATATAGTAGTGAGAAGTGAGAAGTTAGAAATAGAAGATATAAATCCTGCAGATTTATGAATATATATTCATAAATATTTGCTAATACATACTATTAGTTATCCTAAACTTCTAACTCCTATTTTCTAACTTTTAACTTAATTATTATGGCAGATTCACCTAATAAAAACACAGATAAACCGCTTCGCGTTAGTATCTATAGCGAAGGGAATAAAATTAAAGATAGTTTTGGATTAATTTCCGTTCATAGTTATAGAGAAGTCAATAGAATAGGAACATGTATTTTGACTTTCGAAGCAGGAAATATGCCAAAATCCGAAATACCCGAAAGCGACGATGATACATTTGCTCCGGGCAAAAACATTCGTGTTGAGGCTGGTTATGGCGATGCTGAAGAATTTATTTTTGAAGGCATAGCCATATCTCATAACCTGCATATATTGCAGGGAAATAGATCTACATTGCAGATAGAATGCAAGGATCACACGTTTCAGATGACATTGGGCAGGAAAAATCAAATATTTGAAAAATCGAAAGATAGCGATGCCATTAAGAAGATAGTTGGTACATATAGCGGTTTGCAGGTGTCGGCGGATGATACTGAAACTGAATATAATGAATTGGTGCAGTATTATTGTACGGATTGGGATTTCGTGTTATCGCGTGCTGATGCGAATGGATTGGTTGTCATTACTGATAAAAAAAATGTAAGCATAAAAGAACCAAAAGTCGATGGTTCGGCGGTCGTTAAGGTTACTTATGGCATGGATTTAATAGAATTTCAAGGTGAATTACAAGCAGATACACAACAGGTAAATGTTGAAGCTGTTGCTTGGAATCCTAAACAGCAAGCAATTATGACAGCAAAAGGCAGTTCTCCAACACTGAATGACCAAGGTGATGCAACTCCTGCCAAATTGGCAAAAGCAGCAGGAAGTGATAAATGGATATTGCAAACGGCTCTTTGTCCTGATAAGTCGGCTCTCAAATCATGGGCAGATTCGCAAATGCTGAAAACAGGATTAGCAAGAATAAATGGTCATATCAAATTTTATGGCAATTCTAAAGTTGTGCCGGGCTGCACGATTGAAATTGATGGTTTTGGAAAGCGTTTTAATGGCAATGTATATGTTGGCTCGGTTGAGCATGAAATAAAGGAAGGCGAATGGATTACCAAAGCTGGAATGGGAATTTCTGCAGCAAATGTTACGGAAAATCCTGATGTTGTTGCACCGAATGCTTCTGGTTTTTTGCCCGGAATTGAGGGCTTGCATATAGGAAAAGTAACAAAATTAGATAAAGATCCAACCAAAGAATATAAAGTGCAAGTAGAAATTCCTGTATTGAATGGCGAAAAAAATATGGTATGGGCAAGGTTGGCTAATTTCTGGTCAAGCAAAGGATATGGTGCATTTTTCATTCCTGATGTTGGAGATGAGGTGGTTTTGGGCTTTTTCAATAATGATCCATGCCACGCAGTCATATTGGGCAGTCTGTATAGCAGTAGCCAAGCTCCGGCTTACCAGCTTGCAGCAGAAAATCATACACGTGCGATTGTTACGAAAGAGAAGATGAAGATTGAATTTAATGAAGAGAAGAAAATTATAACGATAACGACGCCGGGCAAAAATATGATTGAAATTAGCGATGAAGCGAAAGGTATTACGCTGAAAGACCAGAATAATAATAAAATTGTGATGAATGACAGCGGCATTACGCTTGATTCGCCGAAAGATATTAATATCAAATCCAAGATGAACATCAATATAGAAGCAGGCACAAATTTAGCAATGAAAGCCAAAACCAACTTAACAGGCGAAGGTATGCAGGTTGAACTAAAAGCTAAAACCACACTTAAAGCACAAGGCACAGCATCAGCAGAACTATCAGCCTCTGGACAAACAGTCGTCAAAGGTGCAATGGTAATGATAAATTAAGTGAGAGGTTGTAAATTAGGAGTGAGAAGTAGAGGAGGGGCGTATTACATACGCCGGATTGTGAATATATGTTCATATATTCTATATGCGTATAAAAAATATGGAGAAAAAATAACAATATGAAATATAACGATGAAATAATAAATTTTGCTATTAAAGGTTTTGAGAAAACTGGAAAAAAAATTATAACGAATGGCATACACAGTCATCACAGTCATGTACTGAAGAACAAACTGGACAATTTCTTTGGGAAACAACCTGATTTTAAATTTCATAGATGGGCAGGTAGTTTAAAAAGTTCTCAAGCATTTGCGTATAATATTTTTTCTGGTATTAATAATGCAAAATTTGAAT
>JAVBOP010000231.1:0-26933 GCA_031550405.1 Kapaibacterium sp. (SeqCode) | reverse complement strand
CTTCAAATTTTTCAAAAAGAAGAAACCATTGCAAACCGTTATATTTATATCAGATAGCTGCAATTTGGCTTGCAAGCACTGTTCTGTTTATAAGCAAAAAAATTCAACAATAAAAAAGTTTGAGCAAATCCGCGAAGAGCTTGTATATTCCTATAACTTGGGCTCGCGCTTTGTTGATTTTGAAGGCGGCGAACCAACAATATGGAGAGATGGGGAGCATGATTTAAACAGTTTGATACGCCTTTCCAAGGAAATCGGATTTTTTTCGGCAACGATAACGACCAATGCCCAGCTGCCTTTTGGTGATAGCGAGGCAAATTCTATCTGGGTAAGCCTCGACGGATTAGGCAAATATCACGATGAAATTCGTGGAGCAGGTGCGTTCGAACGTCTGGTAAAAAATATTGAAAGCGCAAATCATCGCGCACTAAGCGTGAATATGGTTGTTAATAACCTGAATTATCAATCGGTTGAAGAGACAATCCAATTTGCTAAAAATAATCCGCATATCCAGTCGATTTCTATTAATTTTCACACACCATATATAGGAACTGAGGATTTATTTCTTGATTTGGAGACCCGTTCGAAAGTGATTGACGAGGTGATTCGAATGAAGAAAAAGGGCTACCCTATCATGAATTCTGTTTCCGGCCTTAGGCTTATGAAGCATAATAATTTCGAAAAGCAGTGCTGGGTTACTAATTTTATTATGGTTGATGGCACTCGCCTGCCGGAATGTCAAGGCAAAACAGCTGGGCTGTGCGATAAATGCGGCTTTGCTATGGCTAGTGAAATGCGCAGCGTTTTCGATTTAAAGCCAGACACAATTTTAGCCGGTATGAATTTGCGGGTAAAATAGCAATTCGCCTCTCCCCTATTGCGATTAGCATCAATAATAGATTTCTAATGACAAAAAATTTATCACATTTTTTTTTATTATTAACGGCTACCGCAATATTTGCTTTGTTCAAACAGCAATATTTTTAAGAGATTTTGTTTGTGAAAAAATTTTCGATTTCTTTGCGGACAGCAATTTCTATTTCTACAGATTTTAATTTGCTCGCAGTTTCATTCAACAAAATGACGGTATCATTGAATTTGACTAAAGCAGCGTTGGTTTCGTTCATTGCTTCAAGCATTTTGGGATTTGGTCGTGCAGCATCAGCATTGGTTTTAACAATGTCCGACATTATTAAAAAAAGTTCATTTTGTTTGTCAGATACAACTGATAATGAATTGGATACTTTGTCCAGCTGCGAAGATGTTACTGCAAAATCACGACTAATTTCGCCAATCTCGTCAAGCAATTCTTTTTGCAGGCTGTTATCTTCATTTAAATCCTGCTTCAAATCAAGCACATCGTCATTTGGCGTAAAAAGCATGATTAAAAACATCAACAACAACATTGCAGCTTCAAATATCAAACCTGCTATAACAGTGGTATTGTCAATTTTATCCGTAAATCTATTCAACCCGACTAAAACAAGAAAGATAGCGGCGCCAAAATAAACAAATGAATTTATGGTCGAAAAGTAATAACGATTGACAACTTCTTCAAGCCATATAAAAGTTCCCTGTAGCAAACCCAATTTATGCACAATAATTATATCTTCATTAATATATTTACTTACATCAGTTTCTGCGGTGCATAAGCGCCATAAAATAAGCAGGCTTGAAATAGAATTCCGCTGCTGTTCAAATTTGAACTTGTGATATATATCATGCAAAAGCAATCTTCCTTCGACCGAAGCTATATTATCAATTTTTTTCATGTTGGGAAATGAATGAATTAATCTTTGTATTTGAAATTGTTGAGCATTTCATCAAGCAATTTGGCGTTCTCTTCTTTATCGGTCTGGTAATGCACGCGCAGCACATTTTTGTCAATAACATTGGTTTTGCCTGATTTTTCATTGTTTTCAGAATCTGGAATTACTTCTACATTTTGCTGTTTCATTTTGAAATTTTCAAGTTCAAATCCTGCATCTTGCTGTTCAATGTCAAATTCTTCCAAATGGTCGCTGTGAATAGGAATATCCAATTGCTTGCCTTTTTGAATAAAAATCAATCCTTCTTCTCCAAAAACCTGAATTAATTTTTCATGCACAGTTGTCGAAGTAAATGGTTTTACTATAAATCCGGCAGCTCCCAATTTGATAGATACGCCCAAACTTGTTGGATTTGGGGCAGCAGAAGCGATAATGACAGGAATATTTTTAAGCATTTTAATATACTTAATCATCTTCAGGATTTGGCAGCCATTTAAATCGGGCATTATAATATCCAGCAAAATAAGAGTCGGCTTATGCTCTATTGCCAAAGCCAAGCCTTCATAACCATTCGATGCAAGGTAATACTTTTTAAAGCCTTCGGCAATAAGTATTCTCGAAAAAACTCTTTGCATCCATGGGTCATCATCTATTATCAGGACTGAGTGTTCAAATGTAGTTGCCATAAAATGAATTATTTTTAATTTTTCTGACGAATCTATACATATACAATACTACTTTTCCTTTATAGAAAACAGCTCTGTATTGCTTATAACTTTCTTCAAATCAGATAATTTTGTTTTAGATGCCTGTTGGTTCAATTCTATAATCTTATCGAAAATTTCTTTTCTATGAACAGGAATATTCTTAGGCGCTTCAATGCCCAGTCTAATAATTCCTCTTTCATTATTCAAAACTGTAATTGTAACTGATTTTCCGATAGTAATTACTTCGCCAACTTTTCTTGAAAGAACTAACATAGAGTTTCCATCATTTCGTGTTTTGTTTTATAATATGGCTTAAATTATATTTTTCAGAAGGAAGAATCACCTGTTCGCCTGTTTGATCTGTAATATTCAGAACTATTGGTGCTTTCAAATTTGCTGTGATATTGCCTTTACCATCATCAAATGTTATAACAGAAAACAGCACATGCGTTTCCAAATCAATACTGTTTCCAGGGTTATAGTCGGATAATATATGCCAGGGACTAATAACCGGAAACGATATGTCAGGATTTTCTATTGATAGCAGCCATTTAAAGGGTGCAGTTTCTTCTTCTGTAATTAATACAAAATTATTTAAATCATCAAACCCAAGCATTCCATTTTCAAAATAGAAGATTGTATCGGGGTTTATTTCAAGTTCGCCGAAGTGTGAGGACATTATTGTTATATCACTTATAATTCTTTCTGTTGCCATAATCGTATCGTATTTTATTCTAATTTAATGAAAAAAAATGGAATTTTATACAGTATTTATCATTAAATAAGAAGTTTATTTATTTATTTCGCTGCTGTAACCTCGTTAAGATAATAAATAATACGAAATTTGAAATTTTAGTTTTGTTTCTTTGTTCAATTATATGTAAATTATAGACTTTTACAAGTTATTATCGCAATAAATGACCGTTTTACTGAGCTTTTTATTTGGTTTCGTTGTATTCTCTGTTTTTTTTGAAATGTATCAAATATTTGAAATTGCAGGTTTCGGAGTTACACCAACCGTGATAGCCAGCTTCGTGTTGTATGCTCTCGTACTTTTGCGCCTGATATTTTCCAGAACAAAACTCGAAATACAGCTCTCATATTCAATAAAATTTTTCTTTCTATTCGCAATAGCAGGAATTTTATCAGGTCTATATCCTTTAGCTTATGCGCACGGTCCAATAATTATTCAGTATTTAAAAAGCTCCGCACATTTTTATTCCGTTATCATATTTACCTTTTTATGTTTTTCGTACAAAATTAAAAATACTGTATGGACAAAAGTTTTACAGGCATGGTTAGTGGTGTCTGTTATTGCTAATGTATATGGCATATACCAGCTTGTTGCACGTGCTTTGGATTTGCCGCTGGCGTGGATACAGTTCAACAATTCTGCGCTTACAATGCGAGGCGCTATGCAGGAAGAGGATGCATTCCAGCAAATTTCAATACAATTTCAAGATTTTTACAGAAGCAGTTCCTTTTTTACAGAGCCATCTGGATTAGCATTCTTCAATATAATCGTTATTACGCTGCTTATAGTCCCTTTTATTCAAAAAAAGCAGCCCTTCTTCAATTCTAAATTATTTTTAATCATAGCATTTGTACTGTCATTAATTAATTTGCTAATAGCATATTCTTTAACAGGACTGGCATGTTTAGCATGTGTTATAATCACAATTTTTTTAATAGAAAACAAGGAATATATCTGGAAGCTGCTTGGCATTATAGCTATAGGCTTAGCTCTTATCGTAATATCAGATTCTATAGTAGAAGATTACACTCAGGTCAGCCCTGTCGGCTTATTTGAAAATCGGCTATCGGGCATCAAAAAAGGCGGATTGAACAAATCAAAACAAGTATCAGGCGAATCACTTACTGATAGATTCAATTCCGGACAAGATGCCATCAGAATATGGCAGCGCTCACCCATTGTTGGAGTAGGTCTCGGTACCTATCAATACCAGCCTGAGGCAAGGTATCCCTTCATTGACCAGCTGTCCTTGCAAACATTGGCAGAAACAGGAATTATCGGCTTTATCGCATTGATAGGAATGTTATCAACAACGCTTTTCACCTCGTACAGACTAAAAAAGCTGTCACACTTGTGTGATAGCCCCGAAGACCGCCGATTGAACGGAATAGCCATATACATGGCAGTAATATACAGCGTCAATTATTTATTCATTGCCAATAGTCTCATAGCATTCCCAATATGGACAATGCTCGGTATGATTTTTTCCATACATCGCAATGCCTCTGTTCTGCAATCCAGCCAATCTACCGCTGGTAGCCAATAAAGTATCATGAAATACTTTTGGATTGGGAGAAGAAGTAAGATTATTAGCTTCCATACCTTGCAAAACCCTCTCTCTTCATTTCTTCTTTTGGGTAAATGATTTTATTTTTTCTTTTGCTCTTGTTTTGTGTGATGATTTGATATGCAGTGCGATAACGGAAATAGCAGCAAATATCGTTGCAATATCGTCAGAATACCCGATTCCCGGCAAAAAATCGGGCAGTACATCCAATGGAAATATCCAATACCCTAATGCTCCAACTATTACTCTTTTCGCCCACTTAGGAGTTTCATCATCCTTATATGAATAATACAAAGCCAAAACCGTTTCCAATATCGAAATGCGCTTCTTATGGAAACTATTAAAAACTTTAGTCCAAAACCCTTCATCAGAATAGTGATTAGACGAATTTTTTATATTTTCCATCAGTATCTCGTCATGTTTTTCAGGAATTTCTCCAGCAGTTTTGTGATCTGGAACAGCATTCATGGCTATAATCTCTTTAATATTTCATAAATTGCAGGTATAATATAGCAAAATAATTGCAAATAATGAGCAAATATTGCGAATGGAAAGGAAAATCATCCAAATAATTCCAGCTCCACGAAGAAGCTTTAAGCTGGAAATAGAAGACAATGGCGAAATTGTGCTGCAAGTTCCCATGAATTTGACAAATAGCGAGATAGAATTGTTTCTAAAAAAACATAAGAATTGGCTGAATAATTCCATCGCTAAGCTAATAATTAATAAAAAGAACCAACAGGAAAGAAAATATAAAGAGAATGAAAATTTTATGCTATTGGGAAATTTGTTTCCATTGACAATAAAAAAATATATTACTGTTAATTTTAAATTCGATGGAGAAAAATTTATAATATCAGAAAAAATACAAGATAAGGCTAAAGAATATTTTGAAAAATTCTATAGACAAAAGGCAAAAGAGATAATTATTCCACGTACATTTGAAATTGCACAAAATATTGGTATCCAATATAATAATATTGCAATAAAAAATGTAAAAACCAGATGGGGATCTTGCTCATCAAAAGGAAATTTAAATTTTTCATATCGATTAATTATGGCAAAACCGGAAGTTATTGATTATGTTATTACGCATGAAATATTTCATTTAATAGAATTAAATCATTCAGAAAAATTTTGGAATTTAGTTAGCCAAAAAATACCAAATTATAAGGAACATGAAAAATGGCTTCAAAAAAATTCCAAATACTTTATACTATAAAATTTATGAATAAATAATATGAAAAAATCAATTTGTATATTAACGCTTGGGTGTCCTAAAAACATAGTTGACAGTGAATATTTAATGGCATCCATCAAAAAATCAAATCTTAATTACTATTTTACTGAATTTCCTGAGAATGCAGATATAATTATATTAAATACATGTGGGTTTATTAAAGATTCCATTGATGAAAGCTATAATTACATAATTGCATTAGAACATTTAAAAAATAAAAAAACTAATATAGAAATTATTATTTTTGGCTGCCTTGTTGCCAGACAAAAAAATATTATTAGAAAAAAATTTAAAAATATTGACAACTTCTTCACTATACTATCTGAAAATGACTTGTTAAATTATTTAAAATTAGAATTTAATCATCTTAGAAAGCAATTATTAACTGAAAGCCATTATGCTTATTTAAAAATATCAGATGGATGTAATCGAAAATGTGCTTTTTGCTCTATTCCAAACATTAAAGGCCGTTATAAATCAATTCCAGAAAAACAATTAATAAATGAAAGTATATTTTTAGCTAATAATGAAGTAAAAGAATTAATCTTAATTGCTCAGGAAACAACTAATTATGGAATGGATTTATATAATACTAACTTTACACAATTACTAAATCATTTATCGCAAATTAATAATATTGAATGGATTAGAATCATGTATGCTCATCCCAATACATTTAATGAAGATATAGTAGAATTAATTAATAATAATAAAAATATATGCCATTATATTGATATTCCACTACAGCATATTTCTGATAATGTTTTAAAAAATATGAATAGGTATACTTCAAGCAATAAAATTAAAAATATTATTGAAAATATACGTAATATAAATTCTAAAATTGCAATTCGTTCAACTTTTATAGTTGGATTCCCCGGAGAAACAGATAAAGATTTTCAATTATTATATGATTTTTTGAATGAATATAAATTAGAAAGAGTTGGAGTGTTTAAATATTCTTCAGAAGAAGGTACTGCCGGATATAATTTACCACATAAAATATCTGACAGTGTAAAAGAAGAGCGCTTTGATGCTTTAATGAAGTTGCAGCAACAAATATCATTGAAATATAATGAATCATTTATAAATAAAAATCTTAGAGTATTAGTTGATAATATAAGTGAAAATAATTTATATATAGCAAGAACTGAATTTGATGCTCCAGAAATTGATAATGAAGTTATTATTAAAACAAATAAAGATTTAAAAATTGGAGATTTTGTTGATGTAAAAATTATTGATGCTAAAGAATATGATTTAATAGCTGAATATTAAAAAAATTGATATATAGATTCGAAAAATATATTATAAAAATTAAAAAATTGAGATGAAAAAGAAAATTATATAGATATTATATTGATTTTATGTATAATATTTATATTTTTGCAATATGTTTATTATTAACTTAAGATAAAATATTATGAAAACAGATTTTGCAGCAAAAATGAATAATACCAAATTAATGGTATCAGGTTTAACTTCATATTCCGAGCAATTAAAGCGCCGTGGAATTGATGAAGAATTTATTAATGAATTAAAACTACTATCCAATGAAATAGAAATTTTAAATAATGAACAGGAACACATTAAATCTGAGCTAAAAGCAAAAACTTTAGACTTAAGAAATAAGCTAAAGCAAATGAATAAAAAATACAGTGAAGCTAAAAAGCTTGTAAAAATCGAAATTCCACAAATTCAATGGCTTAGTTTTGGTATTAATGATAAAAGATAAATAGATAATAATATTATATGCAAATTAAACGGCTAAAAGTTGAAAACTTTAAAAGTTTTAATAAATTAGATATAAATTTTAGCGAATTTAATGTACTTATAGGACCTAATGCAGCAGGCAAATCAAATTTTATAAGTATTTTTAAATTTATTAAAGATATAATTAATATTGGATTAGAAAATGCAATATCATTACATGGTGGTATTGATTATATTCGTAATATTAATTTAGCTAATCAAAGTACATGCACTTCTATTTTATTTAAAATTAATAATTTTTCACATATACGCAGTGTCAAAAAGATTAAAGAAAGTATAATACGTATACGCCCAATATCATTTATTGCTAATTTTACAATAGAATATTTAGATAATTTAAGCGATTTTCGTATAATTTCTGATAATTTAATTCAAGAATTTGAATTTTATGAAATAAATAATGAAAAAGATACTAATATAGGTACAGGTATATTAGAATTAAACCAAAACTATGACAAAATAATTATAAATTTTATTAATAATACAACTCATGATATTACCAAAGATGATATAATACCTGCACTTTTTATTGATATTAACTCATTATCGCAAAATGTTACTAAAACACTGTTTATTGAAAACCAATATTACATTCCACATCCTGAAAGTGCAAGAAAAGCCTTAGGAAATTTATGTATATATGATTTAGATTCTATACAGAGTCGTTCTGTTTCATCTATTATAGGTAAAGCTGAGCTTGAAGAAAATGGAGAAAATATAGCAATAGTTTTAAAAAGAATTTTAAATAATGAAGATACAAAGCGACAACTATTTAACTATATTAAATATGTTTTACCTTTTGTAGAAGATATTGAAGTTGATAATTTTTTAGATAAGCATTTACAAATCAAAGTTAAAGAAAAATATATTTCTGATGAATTTATTCCTGCCTCTATATTATCGAGCGGTTCTATATTATTAATATCTATAATAATTGCGCTGTTTTTTGAAAATAAATACTTTGCTATTTTTGAAGAAGTAGGAGGCCATGTTCATCCATATTTAATTTCAAGAATTATTGATATGATGAAAGAAGCATCATCTAATAAACAAATATTCTTAACGACGCATAATCCTGAAATAGTAAAATATGCAGGATTAGAACATATATATTATCTATCACGTGATAAATTTGGGTTTTCTATAATTAATAAATTATCAAATAAGGCTGAGATTCATGAATTTTTAAAAAATGAAATAGGAATCGAAGAGCTTTATATACAAAATCTATTAAATTAATTATGTTATCACGAAAGCTATATATTTTTGTAGAAGGAAATGATGATTCCTTATTCTTTTCGTCGCTTGTTGTACCTGTTATCTTAAACAAATATGATGCTGTTGAAATAATACAATATGCACAAATGAAAAGAGATAAGGTAAACAGGTTTTTAGATGCTATAGTTGCTTTTGGAGCTGATTATTTAGTAATTGCAGATATGGATGATGAAATTAATATACAGCATAAGAAAAGAAAAATACAGTCTAATTTTAGCAATGTACTGCTAAATAAAATTATTGTTGTTATAACTGAAATTGAGAGCTGGTTTATATCAGGTTTATCTAATGAGAAAACTTTAGAATGGGGTATATCATCTTTTGATAGAACAGAATTAGTTACCAAAGAAATATTTAACAAGCTATATGGTCGCAAATTCCATTCACGCCTTGATTTTATGCAAGAGCTAATTAAATATTATGATTATGAGCTTGCATCTAAAAAAAACATATCTTTTAACTTCTTTTATGATACATATATGAAATGAAGTAGCTGTATATTTTTCTGTTTATATCGAATTGGGATATAATTCTATGGTTGTTTCTTTGGTATTTAGTGCTGCCGGCATCCCTATTGGCAATATAATCTGGGATTGTATGTGTCCGAATGGAATATTATAAACGCAAGGTATGCCCAGCGGCTTTATAAGCTGCTCCATTACCTCCAAAATTGTGTATGAGCGGTTGGGAAAGAAGTTGCCGCGCCTTTCCAAGCCTTTCATCATGCCGAATACCACCGCCTTACATGAGCTTAGCTTGTTGGATATTATCAATTGTGTGAGCATTCTGTCAAACTCATGAGCCAAAATGGAAACATCTTCTACAAACAGTATGGAATTGGATAAATCAATTTCGTAATCAGTGCCAAACGTCGATGAAATCAGCGTCAAATTGCCACCTTGCAGTATGCCTTGCGCAGTGCCTTCCGCTATTACTTTCATACTCGGTATACCGTACTTGACAGGCGCATTATCGGCATTAAACAGCAGGCTATCCATGTTCTGCCTGTGTGCATCAGAAAGGTTACTTGAGGCAACGGGACCGTGGTAGGTAATAATCCCGCTTTTTCTGTATATAGCAAGCAGTAGCGCGGTAATATCGCTATATCCCATTATTATTTTGGGATTGCAGCGAATCATGCTGTAATCAAGCATATTCAATGTGCGCATGACCCCATAGCCTCCACGTCCGCAAATAATCGCCTTTATATCGCTATTTGCAAACAAAGCATTCAGCTCCGCCGCCCGTTCCTCGTCAGGTGCGGCAAAATATCGATTGTTATTGCACTGTTTTTTGATAGAATCAGCTATATATATCCTGCAGCCCTTTGCCTTAAAATAGCGTACATATTCAGCTATTCCTCCTGTATTTACTGGACTTGCCGGAGCTGCAAAAGCCACGGTATCGCCACTCTTCAGCTTTGGTGGTATGATAATGGGATCGCCTGTATTGTACTTGGGAACAAAATCGGTATTGTGTATATTGAAAACAGAACTGCTCTCATGTCCATTATCCAATGTAGCAGCAAACATAGGCTTAGCAACAATTGGCAGCATACCGAGAAGAGATATGAAATTTCGGCGTGATATTTTTTGCTTGTTTTTTATTTGGCTATCTGTACTATTCTGCTTGTTATCAGGCATTCCAAAAACGATAATAGGATATAACGACCTCGTAATATACAAAAAAAAGCTGTATCAAGTAGTATATATTCTATGTTGTGAGTAGAAATTTGTAAGATGGAAGGCAATTATTGTTCCTGAATTATAGCAATTTTGCAATCGAATTGAAATAAGTGTTTGTTTTAAAAACAAACCTAACGTAATCTCCAACATTTTCAATGGCTTTGTATATTTTTTATTTTTTTTATTAAGCCTTGCAAAATTGTCTCCATAATTAAAATGTGCCTGCAATTTCATCGTTGTGCTAGGCTCTGGAATATCTTCAAAAGCCTTGCTATACCAACTGTTAACATCGGTGTAAATATGTTTAATATTTGAAATTATTATCCAAATAAAGCATAATTGCATTTTTTTTTATTTTAGAATCAAAAATATTGGGTTTCATCGTAAAATTACGGTTACAATTTTTACAATAATACCGCAACAATGCCCTAAAATCAAGCCATTTTTGCGATAATTTTGGCAGCCGCAATGAGAACATATTATTTGAACTTCTGGCATAATATTTCCTTATTTTTGAGCAACTTAAATATAAATATATTTTCTGTTAATATGCTATAATTCAGGAATAGTGAGCAAGGAAATTTGAGGCTTTATATCATATCATTTTATAATCGCAAGATAGCGGTAGCAATCCGCCTATACATGGAGCAAACAAATGAAAAATACGCGAACAATAATCACGCTCCCTTTTGCCAAGAGTTGTTTTGAACATACGAAAAGAATTGAGTCGCTTGGTATCGCTACCAAGCAGCGCACCGATTTCCCAACATTTGAAAAAATTCGACTTTGTAAGGTCAGATCCTATTGTGAAAATATTCTTAAAATTCTCTATATTCGCTAAAGATATAATGCGGTTAGCTTTGTTTTCAATTATTTCTGGAATATTTTGCGATGTAGCATCAATTGCGATGTCATAACTAAATATTTTATTATTTGCAAGCATGCTGAATTGCATTACATTAGAATCTAAGGAAATAATTAAATTATTTTCATTTTTTTCGTCAGGATAATTAAATATATATGAATTAATTGCTGCGATGCTGCTAACGTTAAAATCTGTTATATCAGTTCCAAATCCTTTTATAATTTGCCTGCAAGTATCAATTATATTTTGAGGGATAAATGTAGCTAATAGCATTTGGTTATTTGAGTTAGAGAAAATATCAAAAACTTTTACATTGAAATTTGACAAACCTGCATTTTGAAAATTTTGCCTGACTTCAAGCTCAACAAGTTCTCGAATGTTAAATATATTTTCATTCATATTGCAAGGAAATTTGGTAATAAAAGCATCCTGTCTATCAATCACAACAAATAATTTAGAGATTTTATCCGAAAAAGCTGCCATCATTAAACTCAACTCAGCTAAATTTTTAACAGAATTTTTATCACTTATGTTATTTAAATTTATATAACTTGACGTCATATTAAGATAATGCAATACAAAAGCATCTTCCTGCCTCTCCGTTATAGCCAAAAGTGTTCGTTGCTTACCAAAATATATTGATGCTATCAAACTATGCATAATTTTCTTAATAATCGTTAATAATATCTCAAAAAAACATTATAAGATACATAAAATTTTTCAATTATCAATAAAAATTGGACTGGAAACAATATTTTGC
The DNA here is from genome assembly GCA_031550405.1 of Kapaibacterium sp. (SeqCode). GTDB lineage: Bacteria > Bacteroidota > Ignavibacteria > Kapaibacteriales > UBA2268 > JAVBOP01. Next base: position 14,535 of record JAVBOP010000231.1, on the reverse strand, counting down.
ATTAATTTGTTATATTTTATGTGTTTAAGTGGCGAATTTCTAAAGGTTTGATTGAAATTTTCCTGTGTTAAATTATTGATGAAATCTGTTTCAACATTAACATTGATATCTTTTTGATTAATAAATTTTGAATTGTATGGACAAACATCTTGGCAAATATCACAGCCAAAAATGAATTTTTTTTCATAATTTTGTTGATAATCTACGATTTTTTCATCAATTTTCATTTCTATCGTCTGATAAGCAATACATTTCCTTGTGTCAACCACAAACGGAGCAACAATGGCATTACTTGGACATTTTTCAACACAATTTCTGCAATTTTTGCAAAGATTATTCATAATTTTATCAGGCTCGATTTCTAAATTTGTGATAATAATGCCCAGATTGAAATACGATCCAAGTTCAGAGTTCATAATTAGACTGTGTTTGCCTTGCCAACCTATTCCTGCTAAAATTGCCCACTGCTTTTCAAGAATAGCGCCAGTATCAACATATTCACGTGTATAAGCTCCACAATGTGCTTGCAGAAATGAAGAAATTTTTTTTAATTTTTCTAAAATTACACTATGATAATCTTCCTGCAATGCGAATTTTGCAATTTTAAATTTTCCAATATAATTAATATTTGCACGATATTTTTGGGCAACGACGATAATTGTTTTAGCCTCGTTCAGAATTAATTTCGGATTGCATCGCCGTTCAATATTTTTTTCGAAATATTTCATGCCAGCATTGTAACCTGATTCTATCCAATGAGTTATATTTTTTTCTTGTTCTAAATGTTCTGCCTTTGCAAATCCAATTTTATCTAATCCAATATTTTTGGCAATATCAATTATCTGCTGTTTCATGAATTTTTTTTCATAATTATAAAAAAAAGGCGACATAAAGCCGCCTGTAATGTTAAATGTATTATTAGTTTGGCAAGCCCGAAAATCCGGGAAAGTCGTTGCCAGCATGTCCATCTGTTGGAATTTCTCCATAGATTTGCTCAAATTTTGCAATATTATCTTTCAACGCTCTGCTTAACAATTTTGCATGTTGCGGGGTCATGACAATTCTTGCGTGAACCTTAGCTTTTGGAGTTCCCGGCAAAATTCTCGTAAAATCAATGATAAATTCAGCCGGAGAATGCGAAATAATCGCTAAGTTGGAATAGATACCTTCTGCTTCTCTTTCTCCAAGCTCAATATTAATTTGCTGTGGTTTTGGAGTGGAAGTTGGTTCGTCTTTTTTGTTATTCATATTGTTTTAAATCAAGTTATAAATTACAATTTTGTTAATTATTTTAATTTTTTCTCAATATCCGAATACTTGGGATTATTGGTTTGTCCATAAATTTTTAGCAATTTCAGATAATAATCTTCTTTTTTATTATCTGGAATGTTATTTTCGATACTTTCCAATTTGTTCAGTGTAGCATCAAATTTGCTCTGATAATTTTTTCCAAGAACAAGGTAAATACCACATAAATCGCCAATTACATCAGGATCATTTTTGTATGCAGAAGTCTGCACCGATTTTTCAAAATATTCAGCCGATTTTTTGAGCAAAGGGTAATACGCATTTGTATCAGGCACTTTCATTTTGCCTGTATTTATTTTTTCATTCTGTTCTTGCTGAATTAATGCCGCTTTATTGCCATAGCACGCAGCGACGTTTCTCAATGCTGCACCAAAATCTGATTTAAATGTAAGAGCTTGCTCATATTGTCTAATAGCCTCATCATACTTTTTGTTGTTCATATAAATATCGCCAAGTTGAGCTAAAAACAATGGGTTGGCTGGATTTTTTTTAACGTTTTCTTCAATTGCAGATATCGCATCTTCCGGCTTGCCAAGTTCTTGATAAATAGTTACAATAGCTGAATTTGCATTATCATCGAAAGGATCGACCGAAGCAACTGTTTTGAAATATTTCAAAGAATTGTCTTTATCATTTCTTTTGTAATATAATGCAGCTAAAGAACTTACAGGCTGCGTTAGATTCTCTGGAACAATTTCTCTTTCTGCCGGCAATATGTTTTTGGGAGGATTATAGCTCCAGCTTTGAAGCAAGAAGCTTCCTGCGGCTTGCTGTGACAAACTTGCGCGATCATAGCCAACTATTGAAAGAACAAATAAATCATTTCCGTTAACATTAAATTGCTCTAATACGGTTGAATCTCTATCGGCAGTTTTTCCGCCTTTCAAAAATTTCGGATTACCAAATTTACTAATCAAAACGTCGCGACTTGCACCAACGTAAAAATTGTTTGCCACAGCAATATCAAAGCTCGGCTGCATTATCCGCAAGTATCCAGTATAAGCCTCAATAGCTTTGTTCGCGTCATCCATGATTTCATAAGCCAATCCAATGCGGCGGTAGCCTTCAAAAAAACTTGGTCGCAAAATCAGTGCATTTGAATAAATTTGAACAATTTCAGTAAGTATTTTTTCATCTTTTGTTTTATTATACTGCTGAAATGCTGCGTCGCCTTGCTGTATCAAAGATCTAAAAATTTCAAATTTGAACTGGGCTGGCTTATCTTTCAATTTCGGATCATTTGCAACAAGCGGCTCTGCTTTGTCCATCAATTCGATTGCTGCGGGAATATTTCTTTCTCCGACTTTAATTTCAGCAAGCAAAATATAAGCTTCGCCATTTTTGGGATTTTTTTCGATTTCCTTTTGCAAATTTTCTACAGCTTTTGGAATATCTTTATTTTTTATTGCCACCTTCGCTGTTGTCATCTCGCGCGACGAACATTGAAAACCCTGCAATACAATTGCTCCCAAAAGCAAGATTGTTAGTAATTTAATGTAATGTTTCAAGAGTACCTCAAGTATATATTTAATTAAAAAAAATTCATAAACATATAGTAATAGCATAGAAGCTAATATTTTAGCCTCTAATTTATGCTTTTCTTATTAAAAAACCAAAAAAAAATCAAAAAATCGACAACTTGTAAAATAATTAATATACACAAAATCAGCAATACTTCTTGATATATTTGGTATGCCTTAACACTTCAGATAAAGCAAAAAAAAAGCATGAATAGGGTTATTCATACTTTTGTTAAGTTTGTACTCGGAGAGGGACTTGAACCCTCACGAAGTTGCCTTCACAGGATTTTAAGTCCTGAGCGTCTACCATTCCGCCACCCGAGCAACAAAGAGTACAAATATAACACTTTTTTGTCATATAGCAAATTTTTTTGGCGTGCACGAAATCGAGAAAAAAAATTTGCACAGCGCATATAACATTAGTATATTTGTGTAATTAGCTTTAAGTACAGTAACGGGTATTTCTTATGGCTGGTTCTTATAACTATTATGTTTAACATGGGTTATGATTAGATGGAGTTGGACAGAAAAATTATTATGGCATTTGTTATTTTTATGTTTTATGCAGCGGTGCCATGCAGTTGTGAAAAGGATATATTGGCTGAAAGCGATTTTCAAAAATATTTTACCAATATCGAAGGAAAAGCGTCATATTATGCACATAAATTTCATAATAAAAAAACTGCAAGCGGCGAAAAATATGATATGTACGGCTTTACAGCGGCACACAAAAAATTACCTTTTGGAACGATTGTAAAAGTAACCAATCCAAATAATCAAAAATCTGTCTTAGTGAAGATTAATGACAGAGGTCCATTTAAAAAAACTCGCATTCTTGACCTAACCTACCGCGCAGCCAAATCAATTGATGCCCTTTGTACATCCAACATTGAAATGAGCTATTTCGACTTTTCAAAAGCAGATGGAGATATAGAAGACGATACGTTTATCGGCTATTCGTTAAATAAAAAATTAATTGTTATTTCAAAACCTGCCATAAATTTCATCGATTCAACTGATAATTTTGAAGAAGTTGTAAATACTTTTTCCCAATATGAGCAAATAAAGGAGCTGGATTGTTATATTTTTGTTGAAGCTCAAAAACCTGTAAAAAATACAATGTACTATATCGGCTCCAAAACAACGTATGACATTGTAGAACAAAAATAATTTTTAGTTGATTTCTATTCGTATAAAATTTATAACTAACTTAATTTATGAGATATTACTGTAATATATTTTGGAAAAGTATCGAAAATATTTATCAAGATATTTTGAACAACCCTTTCGTTGCAAACCTTGCAAATGGGAATTTGAAATTGGAATCTTTTCAACATTATATTTGTCAGGATTCGCTTTATCTGATTGATTTTAGCAGGAGTTTGGCTCTCGCGGCTGTCAAATCCGAAACTGTCGATAACCAATTGAATTTTTTGGCTTTTGCAAAAGATGGGCTTGAAATTGAGCGGATTCTGCATTCTGGATATTTAGATGAATTTAATATAATTCATCACGATAAAAAAACTGCAACTTGCGAATTATATACAAGTTATCTGCTCGGATTAGGAAGTTATGCAAGTTTTGAAGAATTAGTAGCTGCCTTATTGCCTTGCTTTTGGATATATTCCGAAGTTGGAAAATATATTTATAAAAATCAAACGAAGCCGAACAAATATCAAAAATGGATTGACACTTATGCTGGCGAAGATTTTGATAAATCGACGCAAAAAATGCTGGATATTTGCGAAACTATAATGACAAAAGCAAATGAAGAAATGTTGGAAAAAATGCAAAAAACATTTATCAAAGCTTCAAAATTCGAGCATCTTTTCTGGAAAAGTTCATACGATTTAGAACCGGCAATCGGATAGTTATATCTTCGTAATCTTATTTATTATGCTAAATTTACTCGCACGTAAAGATTTAATATCTACATTTATACAGCAAAATATTAATTCGGATATTATTGAATTATCATTTCAAAAAGAAAAATTAAAAAAAAATCATAATTTCGATATTAATTTTGCGATAGAGCAAATAGCCATAAGGCAAAAGTTGCATAAAAAATTTCCGACTTTGTGTTCCAACCCAAATTTCTTTTTTCATTCTCATTTTTCTGCCGAACAATCTTCTTCCGAACAAACTGCCGAATACAAAGCAAGTCTTGTAAAATATTGCACTTCTATTGATTTAACAGGCGGAATTGGTATCGACAGCTTGTTTTTTGCCACCAACTCTGAACAGCATTTATATTGCGAACAAAACGAAAATATTTGTGATTTTTTTAAGTATAATATCAATATTTTAAATAAACAAAATATAAAAATACACAATACATCAGCTGAAATTTTTTTGAAAAATAATACGGAAAAATTTGATTTGCTGTATATTGATCCAGCCAGACGCACCAAGCATAGACGCAATTTTTTGCTGCATGATTTCAGTCCAAATATTTTGGAATTACAGAACAATTTATTCAACACTGCTAAGAATATTATTATTAAATTATCACCGATGCTCGATATAAAAAACACAATAAACATGTTGAAATTTGTGCGTGAAGTTCATATCGTTTCTGTTGATAACGAATGCAAAGAGATGTTGGTATTGCTGAATGCAGAAGGGATTATGAAAAAAAATTCATTTTTTGCTGTTAATATTTCATCCAAAAACGGAAATCAAATAATAAAATTATCATCAGAAGACGCAGAACTTAAATATTCGTTGCCTCAAAAATATATTTATGAACCTAATGCTTCGATTATGAAAATCGGTTTATGGAATAAATTCGCAGCTAACTTTAATAACTTATATAAGTTGCATCCAAACACCCATTTGTTTACTTCTGACAAGATAATCAAAACTTTTCCCGGACGAATTTTCAAGTTAAATAAAATTGAGAATTTTGAAGCAAAAAATATAAAACAAAATTTAGATAAAAATATGAAAGCGAATATTGCGGTGCGAAATTTTCCTTATTCCGTCAATGAAATCAAGAAAAAATTGCAAATTCAAGATGGCGGCAATCTTTACATTTTCGCTACAACAACTATTGATAATCGACTCAAAATACTAATCACAGAAAAATTTTCTCCAAAAAATTTAGATTTTTATTCATAATTTTTAAGCTATTCAATGGAGGAAAAACAATAAAATATTAATTATTGATAGGGAAATAATCGTTGCAAAGAATTGATATATTTATTTTTTAAATAAACCTTTTCTTAAAAGTGCATAAAATGGAAATGCGACTATAATGATTGGAATTATTAATTTTGGCAGCATATCCGCATCGAATACTACTATCAATTGCATTGTAATTACTACAAAAATTGTGGCAAGTACCAATGCTAATATAAGTGATATTATGGATTTTATTTTACTGCTCATTAGAATTATTTTTGTTTAATTTATTTTGAATAAAAAGAAAAATCGGAGCGGCAATAAGAATCAGGGCAATTATTTTAAAAAGCCCAATAATAATTCCAAATACAAAGCCTAATAATTTTAAAATCACCGCAGCTGCAACCACTGAACCCAAAATTGCTACAAATGTCTTCATACACGAATCCCCAAAATTTACCAGAAAGCGCTTTTAATTTAAGCAAAAACATTGATAAATCAAAAAAATTATACCGTTTTTTAGTAATTTTCAATTTAATACTCCATATTAGTCAATGAATATGAAGGTCTGTTCACAGAATGTTGCCCGTTGAGCTGTCCTTATTTTTTTCGATTTTTTCGAAATTCGGCTACTTTCTTTAAATGCTCTTTGTAAGTCTTGGAAAACTGGTGTCGATTACTGCCATCGCCAATAGCAACAAAATATAAGTAGTCGTTTTTCTCGGGACTTACAGCAGCAGCGATTGATGATTGGCTCGGTGAATTTATTGGTCCTGGCGGCAATCCCTGATATTTGTAAGTATTATATCGGCTCTCAACCGCCAAATCAGAGTAAAGTAAGCGTTTTTTAGGCGTTCCAATTGCATATTGCACAGTCGGGTCTGCTTGCAGAAGCATGCCTTTTTTCAAACGGTTATGATAAACACCACTTATTGTAGGGCGCTCGTCTGCGATGGGAGTTTCCGCCTCTATGATTGACGCCATCGTGAGAGCTGCATTTTGAGACAAACCGGTATTTTTAGCGGCATTTTCAAACTGTTTCCACACTTTTTGCTGCTCATCGACCAAAATATCAAGCACTTCTTCCGGCGAAATATCAATAAAAAAATTAAATGTGGCAGGCATCAAATACCCCTCAAGACTAGGTGCATTCAATTTGTACTTGGCAATTAAGGACTTATCGCGGCATAAAGCAACAAAATAGGCAGAATCCATTCCTAATTGCCTATTCAAAATTTGCGCAAACCGTTTAATATTAATGCCTTCCGGAAATACAACATGCTTAATATATAGATTCTCACCGTAAAAAAGCGACTCAATAAGTTCCGCATTTGTTATATTGGCAGGAAACTTATGATAGCCTGCAAGAATGGATTTGCTCGTGGAGTACGCATAAAACTTCACTATTTTCTCAAACAGCCAATTTGGTTTGAGCAAATTAGCGGCATTTAAGGTATGCACAATTTCCGAAATAGAGCTGTTATATTTTATTCGTACCTTAACGTCAGAATCTACATCTATCTTATTATTCAGCAAGATATAGCAATATGCAGAAAATGCAATAACAGCCGACATTGCAATCACAAGACATGCGACCAGATATTTATATTTATTTCTTTTTCTCATTTAGCTTTATTGGATAAACTTATAAATGATTTTTCATCCATCTGCAGGCTTTGAACAAAGCTATATCTTTATTCTCTTGATGTTTAGTTTGTCAATATCCATTGTGCCGAGCTTGAGCTGCTGACCATTTGCCAGATAGGCAACATCATCCAATGGCATTTCCCGCACCTGATTGAAAAATCTGGCTGCCGCAGTATCGACAGCAATAATGTCCTGCGAAATAAATAGAGATTTAGAATTTACAACATCAGACGAAGTTTTGCCTTGCGGACCATTGGTTTTCATTATGCGGTAAGCATCAACAATATTCAGCACAGGCTTTTTGGAATATGTGCAAACATCGGCTATACACTGTTGCAAATCCGTGCGATGAAACACGCGTCTATCCCAAATAATGCCCATATAATTTTTCATGGCGATAGAGAGATTCGCACCGCCGTGATGCTTCAAAACAGGCACATTTATCCATACATCGCAATCCATTATAGCCTCATGGACTTTGGTTTTTTTCAGACTTTTGCCGTTCGGAAGCGAGACATCGCGGTAATACGACTCCTCGTGTGCAGGAACTATTTTCGCACCGGCAGCTTTTGCTGCAGATTCTATGCCACTATTTTTATAGCACTTAATCCAGTCATCGCATGTATGGTCGAACACTATAATTTCACTTGCACCGGCAGCGGAGCACTGCTTCACAATTTCAGCTACAAGTTTGGGATTGGTATTTGCCGCCAGTTCAGGCTTCTTATCCCAGCCGATATTAGGCTTGACAACAACCTTATTGCCTTTTTTCACAAATTTCCCCATACCGCCCAGCTCGTTGATAGCACGCTTGAACATGGCATCCGGTTCGCCGCCCATCACCGCAACCAGATCGATAGCCTCGCCTGATTGATTTTTCGTTGTTTGAGCGAGAATATCCAATCCATCTTTTGTAGCAATGGTAAACGTCGCTCCAGCTAAAGCCAATGCCTTTAAAAACTCTCTTCTATCCATAATTTATGATTTTTTTTTAATAATATAGTGTCAAATAATCCATGGGAACTTGAAACATGCCTCATCATACAAGACATAATCTGCGCTGCCATTGACCGCAAATGTCTTGATAACCGCCGCATCCTGCAACAAACTCATCGCCATTTTTATTGACGCACCGGTCTTAATGCGGTCTTCCACCAAAAGTATGGTCTTATTTCTGCAATCGAAATCAATATCAGCAACAAGCTTGGGCATATCATAGATTGGCTGCTGATTGCTATCACGATAATTAATTTTTATTAATTTAAATTCGACATTAAGCCGCTGATTTATTATTGCCGCAGGAATAATGCCGCCATTGGCAACGGCAACTATCATTTCGAAATTTTCATTGAAAGTGAGGCTGCGAAATCTATTCATCACCTCTTCAAATGCCTTGCTATTCATAGCTAAACCGCCCATCGCCTACTTTTGTGCAATACTCTTCAACAAGGCATAGCCGCCAAATATTTGCAGCAACATACCCGGAATGCCTATCCGAAAATCCTGCATCGCTTTATAAAAATTCTGAACCATCATCCATTCAATAGCCGTGCCTGCGAGCTGATAAGCCAATACAATGCCAAGCAGTATAAATATGGATAACTTATTAAAACGGTGCGCTATATATGCCGCTATCGAAGCCAGAAGTGTCGATTTAATTAAAATTATGGGAAGTGAGGCTGCAGGCGGCATTTCAAATAACATATTGTTTATCAGAGGCGACAAAACGGCAGTCAAAAGCCCCACTTTCAAGCCGTATTTATATGCAGCTATTAATGTGAAAAAATATATGGGAAGTATCGCTAAACCGCCGCCGGGCAATAGATGGCACAGTTGCGGCAATGCAATATTTCCTAATATGAACAACCCTGCAAAAAGGTATGTTCTGGCATCATTATAGTTTAATGAATAAATTTTAATAATTGTTCCCATAAAACATGCAATATAATTATTATAATATCAGCTTACTTAGAACGACGAGCCCCAAAATATGTTTAATTTTTTCATCCAGCATCCGCGCTACCAACTGCCGCCTAATTTTAATTTTATTTCCCAGTTGGTGGCATCCTCGTCTGTTATCGAAGATGCGTTAATATCCGTGGACTTGGAGATTTGGAGCATAAGGTTATCCAGCGCCTTTTTGTTGATATTTATAGGTATATCAATCGAAGCCGTGTAGTTTGAATTGATATTCTCAAACTTGCCGCCCACCGACCAGTTGGCAATCCCCAATATGCTGCCCGATATCCTCACCTCAGCCGCATTGAAGCCCTCGCCTTCGAACTGCACGCTGGCACTCTCCACAATGCCGCCCATGTGCCCGACAAAATCGTTCAGTGCACGCGAGGCAACCTGCGATACCGCCATATTAGACATGTCATTGGTCAGATTGCTCTCTGATGAAAAATCCGCCAGCTTGCCCGTTATAAGCAATGTATATGCCTCCTCCTCAATCTGCTTCTGGTCGCCCGTCTTTTCAACTCCATTTATGGAATATGACAGCTTCATAATCGGCTGGTTAGCAGTGCCTGTAATATGTATAGTTACAACATAGTTAGTATAGTTGTTGCTGCCGTCGAGCATTCTGCCCTTAGCTTCTGCCACAAGATTCAGATGTGGTTGCGATAATCGGGCAGTTGGAAACGATATAGTGCCTTTAGCGCTCATAGTCCTGCCAATACTGACTGTAGAGCCGCTAAGCACCGCCAGCTCGCCGCCGTATAGCTTAGCCTCCGCCTGTTCCCTGTATTTGACATACCTTATAGCTGCCATAGGCTGCACGGTGCCTATTTTGGCATATATATTCACCATGCCCATGCCCTTGAGTGCCATATCAATGGCACAGCGCTTGATTTTTACCGAAATATCAATATTGAGCAGGTCAACAAAGCTGGCTGTACTGGCTTTTGCCTGCTGTATAGCATTATTTTTGGCAGTATCGATAGCCGTGGAATCGATATATGATATTATGGTCATGCGAATAGTATCTTTGGTAAGATAAGTGAACTTGGTCTTACGCTTAACCATTTCATCATCAAGGAGTTGCGGCATTTTCATATCGGCATTCAGGATTACCGCAGAGCCGGATAGATTGGGTTCGTCCATAGTGCCGTAAAACCGCAGCGGCTTGTCATCGGTGGCAATCACTAAGTTGCCATAAAACCACGGCATTACTACCTCTGTCCTTTCATTCAGCACGAGGAATTTGCGCGAAGTTAAGGAAATATCTATATAATCAAGATTAAATTTTTTTAATAATATCGAGCCATTCACCACCGCTTCACCGCCTTTCAAATCGTGCTGCTGGTTGCGGATTTTCAAATCATGCAGTAAAATTTTATCGGTCTCTATATTTATTTTGCCATAAGTTGTATATTCTACATTGGTTTGCATTAATCGCAGCGATAAATTATCGACATTAATTTCGCCGCTGTAAGTAAAAGTATCGGGCAGTGTGCCGCCAATATTCAAATTTCCGCTAAGCAAGCCACGCATATTATCAACCATTGGCACAAAAGGCTGGACGATTTGGGCGGGCAATTTCGACAGCAGAAGCGAAATATCAAGCTCCCTGTCGTCAATAAACAGCTGCTTATCCTTTGCCATTCCTATGTATATCGGCAGCTTTTTTATCTCAAGATTCAGCAATTCGACGTCGGATGAACTAAATATCTGTGAATTTCCAGCCAAAATTTCATTGCTGTATTTGAAGTTGGAATGCAATCTTCCAATCAGTTGTTTGTCGATTTTTATATTGTTTAAATTAAAGCCCAAATCAATTATTGGCTCATCAAGTGTACCGTTTATAAGGATATTAAGCGAATCAAGCTTGCCATATAATTTTAATTTATCAAATTCAGGATTTTTTAAAAATAAAGTATTTAAGTCGCGGATTTCAAAATTATTGACAGATATATTCACATTGTTTAATGAATTATTTTTCATATTTCCTGATACAACAATTTCCTCTCGATTATCTCGAAGAATAGAAAAATCTTTAACCGTAATACCGTTATTTGTCATATCTATCAGAATTTGCTTGCTGTTATGCCATATAACATTCTGATAGTTTAATGAAAAATCATTCATAAACAGGTTCATATTCTCATTGCTAATGCTAAATCCGCCCATAAGCTCCGCTTTCAGCATGGCATTATAAATCCCGTTCAATTTGATATTAAAATTATTTTTATCATAATCTGTTTTGAAAAATAGAGAATCTATCTTGTTCCCAGCAATATCAATGCTCCGCCCATTTTTTAAATCCAAATTCAGCCTGTTAAAATGCGGCAGCGAATCAATAATTTCAACTTTTGTTTGTGCCGCCAATTCGAGGTTTTTTATTTTTATGCTCTTGTTTCCATATAAAACATCAATATTTTTCAGATTTAATTCACTTATATTTAATTCGCTTATAGAATTTAATGAATTAAAATTCATTTTTATGCCAATATTTGTTGAATTAGATGTAAAATCGTTTATAAAAAAAGACACAAGGCTCAAATCATTGGCTTGAATAGCTATGTCAACATTAGCGTCAGGAAAAGAATATATCTCCGGCAACACCGATTTTTGCCGGTCAGGATTGAATTGCTCGGACAATGTTTCGATTTTATCCGTGAAAAAATGAGCGGCACTATAGGCGTGGTTTGTCAGCGATTCAATCAAATTATTAATTGAATACTTGCCTGAAATATCTAAACTTAGAACTTCGCCGAACATGTTTTCCATGTTTAAATTAATAGAGCGGTTATTTGAATCATTTTCAGTGATATTTCCATCAATGCCGAAGGGAAGCATGTTTTTATTTTCAAATTCAATATAATTAAAACTGGAACTGAATTTACCTTCTAACTCATCTAAATTTAAGCCAGTTATATCAACATCAAAATCAGCACTTACAGAATTTGGAATTGTGCTCATATTGTCAGGAAAATTCCGCCTCAATATTTTTTTCAGATTAAGATTATGCAAATTGCACTGGATGTCGAAATGAGGTTTATTAATATTTTTTAATCCAATTCCGCCATTTAATATAATGCTGCTCGCAGCTTTCAACGCAATTTCTTCATCTGCAAGCGTATCATTTTTCAATGATGTATAATATCTTTCAGCATTTATTTGATTAACAGCTAAATTATTAATTATCAAAGTATCCTTGCGTTTTATATCAAATGAAATCTTGCTATTGCCAAAATAATATTCGTTAAATCGAGATGGAAACAAATCTATTTCAACTTTTGTGTCGATTTCTTCAGGCTTAATTCCACTGCCCAATATCAATATATTACAATTCAAATCAGAAATCAAGTCATTATTTTTCAATAAGGTAGCAAGATTAATCGAGCTGGTTTTCAGATTCACATCAAAAGAAAATGGATTTTTGCGGAAACCAATGCCTGCATATCCGAGCACACTGCCAATACCAGTTTTGATGTCAACATCAGCATAAACGGAGTCCAAAGTACCGTAAACATTGGTATTATTGATGAAAGCGTTAGTGAAATCCGGTACAGAAGAAAAATTAATATTTTTTAATATTTTATTCAAATCTGCGTATTTTATTTTGCTCGAATTGATTTTTGAAGCATAAGTTAAATTTTCCGGCTCAAGCAAATTTGTTGTATTGCAATCGGTTAGCTCAATATGCGAATTATACGCATCTATCATAATCTTGCCAACTTTCAAATCCATAAGCGTGCCTTCAGCCTGTAATTCCAATTTATTTATATTGCCAATTTCAATCGGAATTTTGGCAAAATTATCAATAAATTCAGGATTAATTTCCTCGCCCTCAATATCAATAAACATTTGTGCTTTGGCTATATCTTTTTCTTCGCTTTCTCCGAACAGATTGAAATTTAACATACTTGCATCAAACGCCAATTCAGTTTTCTGTATCTTGATTTCCGTATTTTTCGCCTCAATTCCCGCTTCGCTAAGCCGGGCGTCCATTTTCAACTTATCCAAAATAAAGCCCGATAGCAACTCTTTTGCCGACAAAAAGTCGATTGAAGTCCTAAAATCATGCTCGCTAATATTAATTTTTGTGTCCGCCAAAGACAAATTTAATTCATCTATAATAAATTTTTTGAAATTTATATTCGCATTCGGCTGCCAGATTGAGGTCGAATCCCACATTGCAAAATATGCGTTTTCCAGATAAAAATTACCAACGGTAATCGCAGGAGCTGCGCCGGACGGCGTTGTATCAGGCTTGCTTGGCTTCACAATTTTGGAATAATTCCACAAAGAATCGGTATTGGAACGGAGCAGTTTGATGCGCGGAGATTTGAGCTTGATGAAGTCAATATCGATGATATTTATGAATATTTTTTCATAATTGATATTAATTTCTATTTCTGGAATATACGCAAGTGTATCGCCAGCTGTAATTATTCTAACCTCCTGTAAAACAATACCGTTAAGCGTATGAAAATGTATATCCTGTATTTCAAAATCCGCAACGAAAAAATTATTCGCAACAGCTGCTACTTTGGAAAGGACAAATTTACGAAATGGAGCAGAAAACGATAAACCTGCAATAAATAACATAGTTCCTGCAATCAACCCTAAGAATGCTTTAAGCAAAAATCCCAAAACCTTCCGCCATTTCTTTTTAGGCTTTGCATCATTTTTTTTATTTAAACTAATATCGCCCATACTTTCCTGCTTCTAAAAATACGGAAAAATATACAATTAATTAGCCTGCATGCAATTCAATGGACTTATGCAAAATATTTTTTGAGTCAGGGATTTGTACTGCCTTATTTTTGTAACATGCGCTGATGAATGCTAATTCTTGTTTTTTGCGTATATTTGAAAGTGCTTAAATAAATGTAATATGATTTATTGTTACAAAATTACTAATTTGGTGTCATTATAATATGGTGCTGAAGCATTTATCGTATTACAGCATTAATGAATAAAAATTAAT
>JAVBOP010000015.1:0-13760 GCA_031550405.1 Kapaibacterium sp. (SeqCode) | reverse complement strand
TATATCCATTGTTTTATTGCTATTTACAGATTTTTTATTGTCGCTATCTTGCCATTTTTTATGAAATTCTTTGATCCAACGCAAAATAGATGTAGGATTAATTTTGAGGAATTTTGCCACTTTTCTAATGCCAACATTGTTAAAATAAAGCATTACAGCAAATCGCTTATATTTATCGGAAAATCGAGGCGGTTTATTGCTAAAACTTCGCTGGCAAGACTTGCAATAGTAGCGTTGGATGCCATTATTAGAGCCATTTTTTTTGACATCATGACTAAGGCAATATTTACATTCAATTTCTTCACACATAATTCGTATATACCTTTTAAATAAAACACTTATAATAGTAATTACAAATATACATAAAATATTTTACATGAGCAACAATAACGGAACAATGCCCTCTACAAGAGGGGAATGGTGTAAGTGCCAATATTTGCATACAGTTAAAAAAAAGCCCCCGCCTTGAAAAGGAGGGGACTTAAGTATGGGCTGTTACTGCTTTTCGTAGTCGCCGATGGCGTCGCCAAGATAGAGCGGATGATTTTCGTCAGTGTAGTCCCAAACCTCAATCTTGAACTGCCGACCAGAAGCTATGCCGCTCGGAGATGGAAATATGGTCGAGATTGTGCCTTGAATGGCGCCACGAGTGATGCGATGACCGATGTTCTCCGCTTTTGTGCCGTCGTCCAAGAAACGTGCCTTCAGGCGGTATGTGTGGAAATCCGACTTGTGGTCTATATCGTAACGGTCGAACTTCAACAAATACTTGTCGCCGTCGCCAAGCTCCGTTACATTGCCGGGCTGGTTGAAAGGCTCGGAAGTTACCACCAAAACGCCCGTCCAGATTGATCCTGCCGCATATTTGCCGTCCGCATAAACACCGCGAGGCGTATAAAGCTGGTCATAATTCACAACGCTGTCCGCAAAATCCTGCGTGATTACGGCATCGAAAAATGCGTTGCTAACTGGTTTCAGGTTCGCTATCGTTACAAGCGATTTGTCGGCTAAGCGGTAGGCGCTCGAACCGCGTCCCAGCGTGTAATATGCCAAATCTTTTGCTGCGTCCGTGCCGCTTATCCATGCTGTGCCGTCGGCTTTCTTTGGTTGCAGCTGCGGGTTGGTGGTGGAGCAGTTGGTTTTGGTTATTGTTCCGGTTTCTGTGCCATATACTGTGTTATAAACGTTCAGCGTGCCGTTGGATCTGCATAAGTCAAAATATGTCGTGCCGTTGCCATTGCCATAAGATATGGAGTTATAAACATTCGCCGTCGCACTGCCGTTAACCAAAATGCCGTGTTGGGCATTTCCGTTGCAAGTCGTGTTCGTAATCGTTGCCGCCGCACTACCGGTAACAATAATGCCGTCGCCGCTATTTCCGGAGCAAGTACTGTTCGTAATCACAGCACTGCCATCAGCAGCAATGCCGTAGTCGCCATTTCCGGAACACGTCGTGTTCGTGATAGTCGCACTGCCGCCAACAAAAATGCCGATGCCGCTATTTCCGGCGGCAGTCGTGTTCGTGATGGTCGCACTGCCCAAAACAACAATGCCGTCGTATTGATTTCCTGCGCACGTCGTGTTCGTGATGGTCGCACTGCCGGCAACCAAAATGCCGTGTTGTGTATTTCCGGAACATGTCGTGTTCGTGATTGCCGCACTGCCGCCAACAGCAATGCCGTTGAGGTTTGAGCCTGTAACAATCAAATTCTCGAATGTGCAGTTTGTGCCGGCAGCTGTTATGAAGGTTCGGTATTGCTTATTATTGCCGTCAATAGTTATCGTCGGCTTGCCCTGTGCATCGACATTGCCGATGATTGCACATGATTTGGTTATCTGTGGCAAATTGCTTCCCAGCGTGATGGTTGTGTTGCCGGTTGTTGGGAATACCGTTTCGTCGAATGTGATATTTATTAATAAATTTTCATTATTGTTGGCATTGACAATCGCTATTGCCTCGCGAAGCGTTGTAAAGGTATCGTCTGTTGTGTTGTCAAGCTCGGAGTTCACCACAAGGTTTTGCACAGCCTGCACCGCTCCCGGCACATACTTGCCGGCATTTGCTCCCGTACCAAACCGGCGTGCCACACCGAGCTGGTCGTAATACAGCATATTATCTTGTTCCGTTGCATCTGTAATTCCTGCCGCTGTTAATGCTGCCCGTACAGCTGCAAAATGTGTGCTGTCCGCCACCTGCATGATGTCTGCATTTGTCGGCATCATATATGCCACATTTTTCCAGTCGCTGCTGCCGTTTGCAGGCGTTGCTATCTGCGTGCCGGCAAAGTTGTAGGCTTCGAGAACGGGGTCGTTTGTGGAGCAGTTGGTTATATTTATAACAGGGTTGAGAGCCAGCTCATCATTTATTCCACTTATACCGTATACTGTGTTGTATACATTCAGCGTGCCGGCGTGTGTATATATGTCTATATTATTATTGTCACTATTATTGTTACTGCATATAGAATTATAGAGGTTTACTCTGCCATTAGTAGAAATACCTGATAGCTCGTTGTATGAACAGGTTACATTGGACAAAACACTTGCATCATCCAAAGCACCTGCTTCGTCGGATACAAGCATTGAAATACCAAAGCTGCTATTGCCGGCACAAGTGGCATTGGTTATAACAGTTCTTTCTATATGGAGAGCAGAGATACCAGACCACCCATTTGCATTGCAGGTTACATTGGATACAGTTACAGCTGCATTTGCTTCATCGCCCCAAATCTGAATGCCGTTAAACTTGTTTGCATTGCATATCACGTTGTTAATCTGCCCATTATTCCAAATATCAATACCGAACTCGTCGGAGCCTGTAACAATCAAATTTTCAAATGTGAAATAGGCATTATGGTTGGCTCTTGCAACTAATGTGCTATGTCCACTACTGCCACCTCGCCATTGTCCATCTATGGTAATAGTCGGTAGAGCCGATCCGTTGGCTGAGCCTGTCGAAGCCACATTACCTGTAATAGAGCAGGAATATTTTATTGCCGGCAGGTCGCCGGACAACTTTATGGTATCGCCTGATAGAGCATCAGCAAATGTTACGATGTAATAATGAATGCCATTGCTGCTATTAATGGTATTTATTGCCTCGCGAAGCGTTGTAAAGGCATCGGTATCTTCATTGTCGGCAGCCGTAGTAACCACAATATATACAGTATCCATAGGGGCTATGTTATATATAGCGCCAGCCATATAGCTGTTATTAAAGAATGCCCTTGTTCTTTTAATCTGGTCAATATTAATAATGTCATCAATATATGCCTGCGTGATGAGGCTGTCGAAATAGTAGTCATCAGCAATAGGCTTCATACTTGCAGGCGTTATGAGCGATTTATCAGCCAAGCCGATTGCCGAAGAAGCAATATCTAATTCAAAATGGCTCAATGAATCAATATTCAAATTATTTGCATCATATACCCAATCAGTGCCGTCTGTTTTTTTAGGCAATAGGTATGGGTCGTTAGTAGTGCAGCCTGCCGTCGAAACAGTGCCTGTATTTGTCATGCTAAAATATGCCGAGTTGGATATATCTATTGTGCCGCCATTATTAACAAAGTCCTTGCTGTCAGTAACAGTAGTGCTTGCATTGCCATATATTATTGAGTTATATATGTTGATATTGCTGCCCGTTTCAGCCTGCACGCCATAGTTGTTGCTTGTTATGGTCATATTGGATAAACATGCCTTAGCATCTTCATCGGCTAATATACCTATTTCATTATATGCGATAGTGGTATTGGATATGGCAGCATTATGATTTGATGCAATAAGTATACCTGTTTTGTAGCCATATACGCTATTGCCGTTCATGACATATTCGCCGCTGCCATTAGTACCTGTACTGCCGATATATATCCCGCAGTTATCAGTATCGGCTGCCAAGAGCGAAGGTGTATTGCCTTTATGTTCCTTTTGGGTTCTTTTATGGGAAGTATTGCCGTCATTATGTTGAAACATGCCGTTATCGGTATTAACTCCCATAGTGTAATACATTGTTACATTGTTTATTATTCTGTTATTTATAAGCGATATGTTGCTGCCATTTTCTATGTATATCCCGCCGCCGCTATTATCGCTGATATTATTGCTGCTGATAGTCCCGCCGGAGCCCCCGCTTGTTGTGATGCCTTTACCGCCGTTACCGTTTGCTGTAGACTGCGATACATTTATATTGCCGGCGCCTGTAGATACACCCAATGTACCATTATTATTTTTGGGAAAAGGTGCAAGAGGTGTTGTACCGTTAGTACCAAACTGCATGGAAATACCATCGCCGGCATTAGAAGAAGCATTGGCATTAGAAATGAATATATTAGAGCCTTCAACGCTACCATTATCGCTGCTAAGAAGTATACCATCGCCGGCATTAGAAGAAGCCTCGGTATTAGAAATGAATACATTAGAGCCGCTGCTAAAATTTCCAGTTCCATTGTTAAGGAGTATACCGCTGCCAGCATTGTCACTGAATGAACAGCTATTTATATTAAGATTGATACTATTACCAGATGCCAATAGACCATGTCCATTTGTATTGCCGGCATTGTTTACAGCCAACCCGCTGAATGCCAAAGATATGCTGTCGCCATCAACTAAAAATCCACCATTGCCGTTCAAATGGATACTAAGATAATCATTGATTGAACCACGAATTAACATGCTGCTGGTTATAGGAGGCAAATCGCCTGTTGTTGTTATTCCGACACCGCCAATACCAGCGTCGAATATTATTTCAGGCAGCACTCCCTCATTTCCGAGCTGTGAGCTGAAGCCGTTAGCTACGGCTATGATGTCATCTAACGACTGCCCCGCTCCATTGCCATCGTTCTTTACAGTAAGTTCAGCTGCAGGCTGCACACTGCCGGCAGCATAATTTGCATTACTATTGACGAATATACGGGGTCTGTTGTGTTGGTCGAATAATAAATATTTATTAATAAATACCTGATTTACATTGTCTATTATGAATTGAGACATGCCGGCAGTAAGATTGGCAACCGTTATAAGTGATTTATCTGCCAATCCCATAGCCGAAGAGCCGGCAGCATAATCCAATGTATGATATGTTCCTTTATCTATATATTTATCTACATATACGAGCTCGGGGTCGGCATTAGTGCAGTTGGTTGGATTAACATTTCCCATACCTGCTGAGCTTCCATATACCGAACTAAGCATATCAATAGTAGCAGTGGTGGTTGTTGTTATATCGCTCGTAGTGTTGTCATATATTATGGAATTATATACAGTTGTAGTAATATTAGAAAGAGCAATAGCATCATCAATATCTATGCCATAATCATTCTCGCTACAGGTAAGATTTGCTAATATTACATTATCAGAAATTACTTTAATGCCTATTCCATCACTGGCAACATTACTGTTTTTAGCACAAGTAGTATTAAAGATAAGCGCATAGCAATTGTTGTCTATATAAATACCTTGATTTCCATTTCCGTTGCACGCAGCATTCGATATGATAGCACTGCTGCCAGCCGATATTGATATACCTATGCTACAGCCATGAATATAGATATTATTTATAATAACATTGCTGGCTTCAGAAATAGCAACAGCACAACCACCACTACCATCAGCACCAGCTATTTTCACATTCTCAATAACAGCAGTAGCATTATTTAATACAATGCCATTATTGCTGCCATCATTAGTAATAGTGCCTTCAATACTAATATTCCCTATGTAGTTACCAACACAGTTCTCAATACGAAATAAAGGAGTATTCTGATGATGCGTTATTGTTGGATTATTTTTTCCAATAACTACAACATTTTTAATAATAACAGGCATGTCATTACTTATAACCAAATTCGATTGGATTAAAATGGTATCACCACCTAAGCCGCTGTTAATATAATTTATTGCATCTTGCAAGCCTACTTCGACACCAACGGTGTAAGCTTTAGAATATACATAACTTAGCGTGGATAAAAACAACAAAACAGATAGTGTAATTTTTTTCATCATCATTTATCAACTTAATTAATTTATGTTACAATATGTTAATTATAATTTTAAAAGCTCAATATACATTTTTTTTGCAAATTATTTGTTATATCGTGCAAATCATTCAACGCCATTTGCAGGTATAAACTATAGCAATATCTACACTTGCTCTATATTCGTTAATAAATGTGCCATGTTATACCATTTTTTTTTGATGCGTGCTGTCATTCTGATACCCACAAGGTATGTTAATTAATCTAGTGGATTAATATTTATTCATAACCCACCCCTTCATGGAAGGTGAATGCATAACATCATGTAAATATTGGCAGTTACGTAATTCCCCTCTTGTAGAGGAGGGCTGCGTAGCAGCAGGGATGTTCCTATGGATTAATATATGCATTGTTATTCTTGCATCAGGGCTTTTGCTTTTTCTATATCTGCTTTGCATGATTCAGGAATAATGCCGGCTTTTTCTAATTCTGCCAAGTCGTTAGCAAAACCAGCGATAATATTAATATCGTTTGTGGCTTTTAATTCTTTTATTAGCACCTCCGCATCTGTATATTTATTCTGCATGAGCAATGCCAATGCCAAATTATTAAAAATGATATATTTCTTGCTATCATCAATCTTTAAGGCAGCACGCGAATTATCTTCCGATGCCTTAAAATTTTTAATGAAAAGGCAAGCCCAGCCTATATCTATGTGTGTAGAAGATAGAAGCTGCTTATATTGCGTATTAGGGTCATTATCAACTATGTTAGACCATGCCTTTAGTGCCTGCTCATTATATTTTACAGAGACATCATATTTATTCTGATTCATGTAAAACATAGCAATATCGCCCAAAAGCACCGCCAATGTTACTTCATATTTGGTTTGATAATTATAAGTCAAAACATGCTCCCACGACTTTAATGCCTGCAAATAATTTTTTTCGACCATATCATACTTGTTTTGCTGCCAGTATATATTGCCCAGATCATGAAGTGAAGTTGCATAAAATGGTTCATAAGTATTCGGATTTGTCGTGGTTAGCTGCTCATATAATGCAGAGGTTTGCAGATAGTACTTTTCAGCTTCTGTATACTTATTTTCTTTTGAATACAGTGTAGCAAGATTGTTCATGCTCTGTGCAATAAGCGGCTCATAGCTTTGTGGGTTGGCTTTGGCTAATCGCATTCTAATATCATAAGCTTGCATATTATACTGCTGTGCGGCAACATAATTCTGCTTGTATGTATATATTATCCCAAGATTATTCAAGCAGATAGATAGCTTTGGTTCATAATTTTGCGGGTTTATCTTGGCTAATTGAGTATATATTTCGGTTGCTTGGAGAAAGTATTGCTCAGTATTTTGATTATCATTTTTATCATAATATAATAAGCCTATATTATTTAATGTGGCAGCATAATCAGCCCGATGATTATCAGCATTGCTATTACTTAACCGCTCCCTTATATTTAATGAACGCATGTAGTATTTTTCTGCTTCGGCATAGTTTGCCTTGTGCTTGTAAAGCGTGCCAAGATTATTCAGGGTTGCAGCTAAATCAACTTCATAAACCTGCGGATTATCCTTTGCCAAGCGTTCACATATTTCTAATGCCTGATTCAAATATTTATCCGCTTCATTGAAGTTATTCCAATCTGTATATAATTGACCTAAGTTGATATATATAGACGATTTAACATGATCTGTCTTTACCAATGTCAATAGATGCTCATATAATTTTTCAGCCTGTTGGAGCTGGTTCTGTTTCTGCAAATAGCGAGCATATTCAAACACATTGTCGGAATTTAATGAATCTGTTGCAACAGCCTGTTTATATGTCTTATTGGCTGCATCATGCTTATTCTCTATAGCTTGGGTTTTGGCAAGCAACATTAACTCCTTAACCTTAGAACCAATTGTTTGCTGAGCCTGTTCCTGTGCCATTTTGCCGGCAGTTTCCATTGCTTTACCGGCAGCATGTTTTTCTTGTGCATTTTCTATATCCTTGACAATGGCATCATATTGTAGCAATATTTGCACACTATCCAAATCGCCCCTTGAGAAATAATCATAAGCCTTACGGTAGTTTTCTTCGCAATCATCTAAATTTTGTTTAACCAAATCCTCAGCAAACTTTTCTATCATAGTTATGCGGCTGCTTAAATCAGTACTTAATGCTGTCAAACTGTCAGCTAATTTTTTATACAGCTCTTTATCATTTACAGCCTGTGCGAGTTTCGTTGATACATCTATTATTCTTTTATTAGTCGTTTCTGTCAATTTTGCGGTATTTATGCCTATCATATCAGCCTTGCGTTTATCCAAATCCGCACGAGAAGCAAGCCAAATCTTTATTGGCTCCATACGGCCAAGCGTAAGGTCCTTTGTAGCATAATCATTGACAACCAATAAATTGTTAGGCGGGTTTATATCCAAACCAATCTGATTGCCAGTTTTTATACCTACTATATTTATCGTGAACTTACCTTCGTCATCACTTGTTGTTGGTTTGGCTTTTGGATGTTCCACCTGCACGTTCTTAACATATTGCACCTTCCCTGTATTCGTCTTACTGTTCTGCACAGTAATAATGCCCTTTATAGGTATTTGCTGCGATTTGAGCGTTGCAGGAAATATTAGAAATAATAGCAGCAGTCTTTTCATATTCTTTTTTACTTATGGTAAATATAAACTCTATATCAAATATACAAAAAGCTCAATAAATTACATATAATAATCATATTTCCATCTTCCCTTTTTTCCTTATATTAGCATTTATTATAGCTATAGCAAATTATATGGCATATTAATGAATAAATATTCATTAATCGTATCGAACAAGGGGGCATGCCCCATAACCCCAAACCCATAAAGGCACTTAAAAGGCATATATCCTCCAAGTCCCCCTTTAGGGGCACGGTTGTTAAGTTCTACCTAATACTATATATATAACTTCTTTGAGATTTTTATTAGCAAGATATTCCGTAGCGTACTTGATAGATTTGTCATAATTTTTTAAGATGTTGAAAACGATATTCCTGAATATAGCCAGATTAGAAGCCGCTTTTTTGTCTTTGGTTGAAGTTTTATCTTCCCTCATTGATACGTCTTTGGTATAATGCAATTTGTTTTCGATATACCAATGGCCACGAATTCCTTCGGCAATATATTTGGCTTCATCGGTTTCCAAATCGCTAATATAATAGCTGTCTGTTTTATGAATTTATTTTTATCAATCAATGCTCTTTGGACTAAAATCATCCTGTTCAGATTTGGCCAACCATCAGGTAAGTTGTTTAAAGGCAGGAAGATAGACGTCGTTCGGGTTTCATCCCGTCCTCTGCTTTTTTCCTTTTTTATATGACATTGCGTGGCAATAGTATTTTCAACTGGCTTTGAGCAGTTTGGGTTGATTGGCTTTCACTTTGACTACATAATGGTTCTTGCTTGCGACGATTTTTTGTAGAGTTTTTTTTACAATGTAAGGCATCAAAAGTGAAGATTACACCCTGTAAATCGAGCTTGGAAAGCAGTTCCTCAACCACTTTGCCTTCGTTGGCTTTCTTATTTTCCAATCTCTCGACGTGCAAAACCTGTTGCCGTTTTTGAGAAAATAGGCTGACCAACGAAACAAAATTTTGGTAAGAAGTTATGAAAAACATCTTGTAAGCCATTAAAATCCAACGGCTTAATCAATGATCGAATAGTTACATGCGAAGGCATGTTTGGAGCTTTTATAGCAAAACGTTTACGCAGATATGTCTCATTATTTCTACAAAATCTGGCTATCTCTCGGTATTGGTATTTACCACAGAGCAGAGACATTAAAATAAATATTAATAAAGTTTTCAGCTGAAACCGTTGCCCTTGCTTGCGACGCGGGTCTGTTACCTGACCTAGGTAATAAAGTAAATTCATAATGGCATTTTTATTCCAAATTTAAGCATTTTTAAGAAATTAATTGATAGAAATTAACAGCCGTGCCCTTAAAGGGGACTTGGAGGTAAATATTTATTCATAATATGTATATGAATGCCTGCAAATACTGACACTTACGCAATTCCCCTCTTGCAGAGGGGTGGCAGCTGAAAGCTGGCGGGGGGTTGTAGGAATAATTAATACATCTTGATGAAGGTTGAGTATTAATGCGGTTATAATTGTGCTAATTTACTTATATTTGTAACATCAATTTTGAAATAATATCCCAACAATTAGTTATCGTGTAATTATGCACAAAAGTAGCCATGAACATAAAACAAGCAATTATAAAATATTAGATAATCTTTGGCTTATTCTGGTAATATTTTTTTCTATCGCAGGTGCAATTTTAGGCATTTACTATTATTCCTCATTTGAACATGAAAATATATTTGCTGGTGCATATACCACATTCCAAGTTTTTTTATTGCATCATCCTTTTCATGGTGAATTGCCTTGGAGTATAGAACTTGCTCGATGGTCGCTTTTTGCTGTATTTTTGTTATTCTCTTGGAAATTAATATTAACAATATTACTGCCTAAGTGGTGGGATTTAAAGCATATAAAGTGGTTCTACAAAAATCATATTGTTATTTGTGAATTAAACAGGAATACTATATTTTTAGCTACAAAAAGATATAAAGACTGTCGGCTCGTTGTAATTGATAATGATGAAAATAATCCGCTAAAAAGTTCTTTGCTGGCAACCGGTGCAAAACTTATTACAGGAAATGCAAATGATTATAAATCATTGGAATATGCGAACATACAGGCAGCCGAGCAGGTATTTATAAATACAAATGATGACAATGACAATGAGAATGTAGAAATTGCAGATAAAGTTAATGAATTAGTGAAGCAAAAATATACAGGCAACAGCTCGTGCAAATGCTATGTATTTATACATGATTTAACATACAAAAGAGTTTTGCATAACAGCACGTTATTTAATCAAGAAACAAGGCTTAAGATAGGGAAATATGATGGCGAATTTGATATAAGGCTTATTAACACAGCAGAAATAGGAGTAAAACTTGAGCTTTTAAGATATTTGCCATTGATATTTAATAAGCCAAAATTGCATTATTTAGCAGTGGGTTTAAATGATAGAAGCATTGCCTTTATAGAAAATATTGCTCATTTCTATAATATCAATTTTTTGGAAGCTACATATTCTTCCAATATAAAAATAACAATTATAGAGCCAAATGAAATGACAATTCGCAAGTTCAAAGCAAGTTATGATTTCTTAAATAAATTTATTGATATTGCATATATACAAAGTGGTATATCCATACTTCTTTCCAATGACTTAGCTAATTTAGCTCCAACATGCTGTATAGTTTGTGTAGACAATGAAAATGAGATAAAAACAGCAATGACTTTATGGAACACATACAAAATTAACGAACCTCCTATCTTAATTTTTACCAATAGCCACAATAAGTTTGCTGATACGTTTTCGTTAGAAAATCGCAATATATATGTCATAAATCTGTTAGAAGGTAAGTATTCATTTGCCCAACCGTTTAATGAGGAAATAGACAGATTAGCGGCTGCCTGCCATGAGCGCTGGATTATTTCAAGCAATAAAGCAATACAATATAAAAATCTGTCAGAGCATTTTAAAAATTCAAACCGTTCGCAAGCAATTGATGCCTATTATAAAATGTTTTTTATGGGCTTGATTGATATAGATGGCAATAGAGTTACCTTTAGAAAAAAAGAGCTATCTTCTGCTAAACAAGAGGCTTTGGCACGAATAGAGCATCGGCGGTGGATGATAGAGAAATACATTGATGGCTGGACTTATGCTGAAAAAAGAAATAATACTAAAAAGCAACATAATTCTCTTGTCAGCTGGGAAAAACTTGATGAGACTGAAAAAAATAAAGATTATGATACAGTAAATTTTATATGCAATCTGCTAAAAGATGGCAATATAGATATACAATATTAAATATTAGGCAATATGAAAATATGAAATATATACCTGAACCAATAAACACATCTGAAATCACATTACCTGATGAAATACAGGAGCTTACAGAATTGCTTGCCCGCAATACGCATGAAGTTTGGGCAGCTAATCGCAGTGCTGGTGGCTGGATTTATGGAAAAATCAGGGACGATAGCAAAAAACATCATCCATGCTTAGTGCCTTATGATGATTTGCCTGAAACCGAAAAGGATTATGATAGAAAAACAGCACTGGAAACTCTAAAACTGATATTGCATTTAGGTTATAAAATTGAAAAATAGTATGTAAATTATGAATAATTTTTAATAAAATACCATGCAAAAAATTAAAATATTTTTAGCTTCTTCGGCAGAGCTTGACAAGGATAAATCGGAATTTGAACTCTTTATAAGCAAAAAGAATAAAGAGCTTTTTTCTAAACGCGTTTTTCTTGAACTTTTAACATGGAAAGATTATGTAAGCGCCATGTCTCAAACACGCTTACAGGATGAGTACAATAAAGATATCGCTCAATGTGATATTTGCATAATATTGTTTCATACAAAGGTTGGAAGGTATACACATGAGGAATTTGATGTGGCTCATGAAGCCTTCAAAAAAACTAGCAAGCCACGAATATATACATATTTTAAGAACACAGAAGATTCGTTAACTCCTGAAATTAAAGCATTTCAGGAAAAAATTGATGGCTTAAACCATTTTTATGATACGTATGAGAATACGGAGGATCTGTACTATAAATTCAACATGCAGCTTGAAAAACTTGCAGATTCCGGTCTTATAAAACATGTTCGCATAGACGCTCCAAAAATCATAAAATATGCTGTTTTTGGCTTATTAGTGCCGCTTTTAATACTGTTTTTTGCATATAAATATATCGATGCTTCTCGTCCATTTCAAACTACAATTCAAATTTACGGTTGGAAAGGTAAAGAACAGAAACCATTGCAAGGTCTTGGGACTATTGAACTTAAATTAGGTGATAAAACAGAAAAAGCAGATATAAATAGTAATGGTGAAGCTATTTTTAAGCAAATACATTCAAAATATGATGGAGAAAAAGCACATATATCCATAAGTGGTACAAATAATGAGCCGTATTATTTACTTGATTCTGTCATAATTTTGACAAAAGACGAGCCAATTTATGTACAAGCCAGCGTTAATGGTTTAGATAGGTTGAAGGGACAAATTATTGATGGAAAAACAGGTGAAGGTTTAGCAAATGCAACTGTAAGTATTCAAAATATAGATGCTTATACTGATGAATATGGCTATTTTGAATTAAGTATTCCGCTTGAAAAACAAGAACTTGAGCAGGAAGTAAATATATTTAAACAAGGCTATAGTAGCTATCGCTGTACAATTCCAATGCAAGCAACCGGAAATGATAATGATTTCCGCCAAATATTGCAGCCTGCGAAATAATGTTGTTTGTGAATTTTTTTATCATAAAGTCATACAAGGCATATATATGAATATTTATGGATATTTTTTAATAAAAATTTTGATATAAACAAATTAATGTTATATTTGTATCTGATTTGTATTTTATAAGTTTTTTATATACCGGAATTTAATTAATATCATGAGAGCAGTTATTCCTGTGGCTGGGGTTGGAACCCGGCTGAGACCGCATACCTATGCGCTACCCAAAGTATTGTTGAACGTTGCCGGCAAACCTATTCTTGCCCATATTTTGGACGCATTGGTTGAACACGAAGTCAAACATGTTACAATCATTACAGGGTACATGGGCGAACTTGTCGAAGAATTTGTCCGTAAGCGCTATAAAAATATAGATGTTGAGTTTATAGAGCAAAAA
>JAVBOP010000085.1:0-5888 GCA_031550405.1 Kapaibacterium sp. (SeqCode) | reverse complement strand
CTTGGCAAGTAAATTTATCTGATGAGCGCCTGTATGAATGCGAAATCGACATAAGTCAATACAGCGAAGGCGCTTACACAATCATCATGCATACTCCGACAAAAGACTACACCGCTGGCTTTGTGGTAGTGAAGTAATTCTTCGGGATTGTATTTTTGAAGCGCACATTTCAAGTCTTGCACGTCATTCGCACCCAAAGCCGAACTTATAATCGGGCATTTATTGCGTTTTCCATTAATTGTATATCATTTACTTTGTGTGAATAGCTGTAGTACTAAGCTACAAAAGTATTTGATAATTTTACAATATCCTACAATATTTTTAATTCAAAGCTTTTAATTGAGTTAAGTAATAGTTTTGAGCAGAGAATTTTTTCTCGCCCTTTTTAGGCTTAATTTTTTCGTACTCACCGGTTGGAAGCAACAGCCACGATTTGGTGTTATCCTCCCAGTAAGATTCCAATATAGAAAATAATTTATTCTTTATTTTTTTATCGATAATCGGAAACATTATTTCTACACGGCGATGAAGATTTCTGGTCATCCAATCTGCACTTGATAGAAACATTTCGTCTTTGCCGCTATTTTTAAAATAAAAAATACGTTCGTGCTCTAAAAATCTGCCAAGGATGCTGCGGACTTCAATGTTGTCGCTAATCCCTTTGATGCCGGGGCGAAGGCAGCATACGCCGCGACAAATTAATTTGATAATCACTCCTTTTTGGGACGCTTTATACAATTCCTGAATTATTTCACGGTGGGCAAGAGCATTAAATTTTGCAAATATCATACCCGGATTTTCTGCTGTGCTTTGCTCGGCTTCGCGGCGTATTTTGTCAATAATATTCTGACGCAAATATGTAGGAGCAACGATTAAATGTTTCCAATCGCTATGCTGCGAATAACCTGTCAGCAGGTTAAATAGAAAAACAGCATCAATTGCAAATTCATCATTAGACGTGAAAAAACCAATATCCGTATACGAGCGTGCAGTTGTTTGGTTATAATTTCCTGTAGAAATATGCAGATATGTTTTCAATTTATTACTTTCTTTACGAACAACCATCAATATTTTACAATGTGTCTTTAAATTTGGAACTCCATAGACAACATGCACACCGGCATTCTCCAATTCTCGCGCCCAATTTATATTGTTTTCCTCATCAAACCTTGCCTTAAGTTCAACAAATACAGTAACATATTTGCCATTATTTGCCGCCCGTTTCAATGCAGCAACAATAGGCGAATTGCTTCCTATTCTATACAATGTGATTTTTATTGCCATAACATTCGTATCGTCAGCGGCTTGTTTTATAAATTTCAAAACGCTGTTCGTAAACGAATCAAAAGGATGCCGTACCAAAATATCATTCTTTTTTATGGCTTCAAATATATCGCCCTGCATAAATTCAGGAATCATGCGAGCTGTAAACGGCTTGTCTTTGAGCGAACTTTTATTCCCGCCTGAAAAAAACATAAAATCGCTTAAATTCATTGCCCGATTGAGGAAATACACATCGTTCCTTTCCAAATTAAGCGAATTTCGCAGCATTTCCGCAAGAAATAAAGGCATATTGGCATTTACTTCGAGCCTTACAGCAGCTTTTCCCCAGCGCCTGAAAACGACCTGTTCCTTGATTTCATACAGCAAATCTTCTGCCTCATCTTCAGCAATCTCAATATCAGCATCGCGCGTAACCCGAAAACTATTTGCAAATTCTATCTGATAGCCCGGATACAGCATTTCCGCAAATGCCATAATTATATGTTCTATAAGGATATACGGCTGCTTATCATCATCTTTCAATAATGGAATAATACGTGGCAAGGCTGAAGGAATTTGTAAAATCCCAGTTTTTCGTTCAGCCGAATCAATGCTTTTGTCTTTTAAAACAAACGCCAAATTCAAACTGCGGTTCGCTAACCTTGGGAACGGATTTGCAGGTCCAAGGGTTAGTGGAGTTAATATTGGAAATACATTTTCGATGAAAAAATTTTTAATAATCTTGAAGTTGTTCTCATCAATTTGTGTGTGCTTTTTAAATATTATTCCATTTTTTTCCAGTTCGGCAACAATATCCTCAAGCCATATTTTTTCCTGTAAGATATATAATTCTATGAGCTTATCACGTATCTCATTTAATTGTTGAAAGGGAGTTTTTCCATCATACGACAGCTCATTCACACCAGCCGCTATTTGGCTTTTAAGCCCCGCAACGCGAATCATAAAAAATTCATCTAAATTCGAACTAAGGATAGCAACAAATTTCAACCTTTCAAGCAGCGGGTGCGATTTATCCATTGCTTCATTAATCACTCTGCGGTTAAATTCAATTAAACTAATTTCACGATTTATATAGTATTCCGGGTTTGTATAGTTGATTTCAGCATCTATCTTGTTCATAAACATAAAGTTATCATATTTTAAAACATTACATCAATCAATTAACGTGCCGTCTTTTAGGGAATAAAAAAGAGGAAATATATGTGTATACCGCTCTGTTTATGGTATGATTTTTAGCAGTTTCAGGTATGATACCATTTTACCGAAATCGCCCGAATTGACAGAGCTGCAAGCAGATCTGCGCTTATATCATTTTTTAGCGGTTATGTAATTATTTTGCAATATCTTCGTAGGCTGTATGATTGTGTCTTTAACTTAAACTAATTATATTTGTGAGATTATGAATAAAGAATTAGGTGAATTGGAACTCTCTCCGCGTACTTTGTACAGGCTGCCATGGAATTTTTCTGATAATTCTATTTCCTGGCTGGAGCCGACAAGCAAATGCAACTTATACTGCGATGGTTGCTACCGTGAAAACCGCATCAATTCCCATAAAACACTGGAAGAAGTGCAGCATGATCTTGATGTTTTTGAAAAACATCGCCGTACTGATGGCGTTTCTATTGCCGGCGGCGAGCCGCTGACTCATCCGCAGATTTGCGAAATCGTGCGCATGGTTCGCAAAAAAGGCTGGAAACCAATTATCAATTCTAATGGCGGTTTGCTGACTCGTGAGCTGCTTAAAGATCTGTATGAGGCGGGTGTTGATGGATTTACATTCCATGTGGATAGCGGTCAGCAGCGGCAAGGCTGGAAAGGCAAGAATGAGCTTGAATTAAATGAATTGCGGCTGCAGCTTGCTGAAATGTTGTATGATGTCGGTAAGGGCAATATCTCCTGTTCGTTTAATGCGACGATATATCCGGAAAATTTGAAATATATCCCCGAGCTTGCAAAATTTGGGCAGGATCATATTGACAAAATAAATGTAATGGTGTTTATTTTATACCGCATGGCTATTCTTGGAGACAAGCACGATTTCTTTGCAGGTCCGGAGCAGGTTTATTTTGATGATATGATGTACTCAAAGGAAGACGACGCTCGCCGTGTTAATATAACTTCACCCGAAGCTGTTGATATGCTGCGCACCAAATATCCGGATTTTATGCCTGCTGCTTTTTTGAATGGTACGGAAGATCCTTCGGCATTCAAATGGCTGCTTACCGGGCGTATTGCGAACAAACATCAGGTATTTGGCTATGCCGGTCAAAAATTCATGGAGATTGTGCAGACTGCCAAGCACCTTACAAGCGACAGCTATCTGGCATATTCGCATCCTAAGTGGTTGCATCGCGGCAGGTTATATTTTCTTCTTGCTCCTTTTGACAAAGGTATTCGCAAAGCTATGAAGAACTATTTCAAGGCATTGGCGCAGAATCCGCGTGCCTTTTTCTCTCGTGTGCATTTTCAGTCGATAATGATTATTCAGCCTGCCGATGTATATTCCGACGGGCGCATAAGCATGTGTGACGGATGTCCGGACATTACGGTTTGGAATGACAAGCTCGTGTGGTCTTGCCGCATGGAGGAACAAATGCGCTGGGGTGAAAACGTTCGCCTTGTGCCAAAAGATACAGATTATCGCGAAGAAATGAATCTCAAAACCGCAGAAAAATAACAGAACAACACTTGATAGCTACACATCAGGGAAGAGGCATACAACACCTCTTCCCTATATTTTTATCGAAAAAATTATTCATAAAATGGCATATTACTTCACAAAAAAAATATATATTTTACGGGGAATTAATGGCAATTCGTAAATAATATATTATATTTGTAAAATAAAATGTGAAAAAGATATACATGTTATATACATTATACATTTAAAGCAAACGGGGGAACAATATGCCAGATAATACCAAAAAAATTGCTGTAGGGTTGGATATAGGCACAACCAAGATCTGTGTAATTGTTATAGAAAAAACAGAGGAAAACACTTATAATATCCTGAGCTGCGCTGTAACGGAAAATACGGGAGTTAACCGCGGCGTGATTACCAACATCGAAAAAACTGTCGAAGCAATTCAAAAGGTTATACAGGAGGCGGAGCAGCAGGCAGGCATCAAAATCAATGAAGTTGTCGTTGGCATGGCGGGCGACCACATAGAATCTCTTTCCGAAGTCTCTACAATCACTATATCAAGCAAAAGTCAAATCGTTAGTAAGGCTGATGTTGAGCGTGCCATTGATGAGTTGCGCAGAAGCAAAATATCCTCGGACAAGAAGATAATACATATAGTGCCTTATGAATTTATCATCGACGGGCAGGATGGAATTATCAACCCAATTGGAATGTATGGAGTCAGGCTGCAAGCCAATGTACATATCGTAACCGGCATGCGCACGGCAGTTCAAAATATCCATCACTGTGTTGAAAAGGGCGCTGGCTTGCATTTAAAGGATGTTATTCTGGAGCCTATTGCAAGCAGTTTGGCGCTTCTTGACGATGATGAGCAGGAAGTGGGCGTATGCCTTATAGATATAGGCGGCGGCACAACTGATATAACTATATTTAAGGACAATGTGTTACGCTTTACAACGGTTATAGGTATTGGCGGCAATCGCATCACAGGCGATGTGCGCACAGCCTTCAAAACGACTGCTGTTGAAGCCGAGCGCATAAAATGCGACTATGGGCACACCTATAAGCCCTCTATCATGAAAAAGGATGATATATTCATGATACGCGGCGTTGGAGGCATACCGCCGTTGGAAATAAGCAAGGAAGAGCTGTGCGAGGTTATCCAGCCACGCGTTGAGGAGCTGTTTGAGATGTGCAATGAGGAGATAATTAAGTCTGGATTTGCAGGCAAACTCGGAGCTGGCATAGTGCTTACGGGCGGCTCTGCTCTTTTGCGAGGTGCTGATGAACTGGCATACAGGATATTCAGCATGCCAATACGTGTCGGTTATCCATCTGGCAATAAATACAGAGGCTTAGCCGATGCCATCGAAAGTCCCAAATATTCAACAGCTGTGGGACTTGCCCTGCATTCCCTCAACATGAATGCCATTCAGGGCGAGACTATATTCAGCATGGAAAATGTAGTGCCGGACATGGCAGTTGATGAGAGCGCCAATACTGCGCCCGATGAAAAAGATAAAGGCAAGGACAGCGGCAAATTTGCAGCAACCGTTACCAAGCTGAAAGATTTCATCACCAAGCTGTGATTGGGAGGATATTCCCTCTTAGTGCCATAAACAAATCAACAACACCATATTATTTGCAAATGGTTATTAAAGAAATTGCCCAAAGGAAAATATATGCGGAATACATGCAAGAATTTATGAATATTTTTTCATAAATCTATCGAAACATAAGCATATCATGCCTATAATACTCTTTGCTATTACCAATTTGTAGCGTAATTGCATGAGCATATTGAAGCAACCTCCTTTTTTGTTAATGAATTTGTTAAATCAGATAAAAAATCACTTAATTTTTTAAGATTTTCGAATAATTTGTTAGAAAATTCTCGCTTAAATTTCCACCAAATTTTTTCAGCAGGACTCAATTCGAGACTATACGGCAGCAAAAA
>JAVBOP010000146.1:0-3564 GCA_031550405.1 Kapaibacterium sp. (SeqCode) | reverse complement strand
ACTTGCGAGCAGGAGCAGAGTGAACTGCCGGCAGATTTGGCGGATCAAGTATTTCTACTTGCGAAACATTTTGCGCTTCCTGAATTGCACTTTGGTGCCGCTGAGTTTCAAGATACAGCAGAACCTGTTCGTAAATCTCCTTATCTCGATAAAGTATGGTGTACGCCCTTTCCAGATGCGGCATTTCATCGAATGGAATGGAGAATTTATCGCCATAAAACATGCCGCCTTGCTGGGCTTGATTGTATTTTTGCCGCAAGAAATCGATTTTCGATTTTGCCTGTTGTATAATTGTAGAATTGTCGGCGTATTCAGATTTAAGTGCCTGCAATTCCGTTTCAGCTTTTGCCAGCTCCACGCCCAGCTCTATCTGCTGTTGAATCAATGCCTTAGGCTGGTCTTCTATTGATAATACCTTGTTTTGTTCCTGAAATTTTTGCAACTCATTTTCTATTGAATCAAGCGTTTGGCGATAATCGTCCAATATTTTTTGTGAATATTTTAGCGAAATTTTAGCAGCATCCTGCACCTGATGCTTTAATATGGAATCCAATGCGTTTATCGCTGCTGCCGCCATATCGCGGGACAGTTGCGCAGTTGCGCGCTTTTCATCGCCAAAGATGAAGTATGGAGATTTTGCTTTTGTGGTAATATAAATAATACCACTTTTATCCACTGTTACGTTTATGGAATTTTGAATTTCTAAAATTAACTGTTCTTCGTTTTCTAACTGATACTGTTTTTTTTCATGCAACTTACATGAATTAATTATGTGTTCGGCGACAGTTCGACTCACCAATATTTCAGCAAAAACTTTGCCTTGACTGCTTTGACCAACTCCGCCTATCGAAGATAGTCCGCCAAATGACATATTTTGCAAAAAAGAACTCAAGCCGCCGCCTGACTGGCTTTGTTTGGGTGGAAACAAGGATGCTGTAGAATTAAATTCGTATGGACAGACAAGGCTGTAAGCTGCTGTTAATATGAGAAATACAACAACGAACAATATCATTGATTTACTTTTGCGTTTATAGATTTTAAGTAATTGCTTTATCAGTTTATCTTGCATAAAATTAATTTTTTTTCATAATTCTTGTCATGCCGAACTATTTATCCATTGCAACCAGCACTGCAATAATAGATATAATTGGCGATATAATTGCTAAGACTGTTGTTACAACTTCCAGTACAGATACATCGCTTTTCGGCGGAACAGCAATATTATCTCCCGGTTCGATGATATATTTTTTCATTTTCGAAGCAAGAAATTGCTCGCCACTTGCCTTATTTATCGTGGTTTCCCCTTCATCGGCTCTATCCGCAAAGCCGCCGACAGAGTTGATATAATCTATATAAGTATAACCTTCCTGATATTTAACCAAGCCCGGTTTTATAACTTTTCCCTGAACGCCGACGAAGTCTTTTTTTGCCGCCACAACAACAGAATCGCCAGAAACCAATAAAATATTATCCACAGAATTTTTGTCCGTTATGACTTTTTCAAAATCAATTGAAATAACGCCGCGCCTTTCCTTTACTCGAGCCTGATAGTATCGCATTTCGCTCTTTGTCATTTCAGAAGGAAGAGTTTTCGACAGCCTTTCCATTTCTATATCTTTTCTTGTCATTTCAGATTGCCGAATAAATTCTATCGTTTTCAAATCCGCATCATCGGTAAATCCACCAGCAAATCTCAGCAAATCGCTAATTCTGTCAACATCTTTTTCTATTGCATATTTGCCAGGATATTTAACTTCGCCTCTGATAACGGCATAATAGGTCTTTTTTCTATCGGCTTTTGAACGCACATATATTCTATCACCCGAATTTAGAGCAAAATTGCCAGATGGATTTTCATTGGAAGAGAGAATATTTTTCCATGTCGATAAGTCTAATGTTTTTTTTATAATTCCAGACGCATTTGTTTGAACATATTCTACTGAATCCAAAGCAGATGTTTCAAAAAAACCTAAGCCTATTCTAATTAAGTCAGATAGAGAATCGCCTTCGATAAATTCTATTTCATTTGGAGCAGGCACATCGCCTTGAATTGATATTTTATCATTCGCAGATATTAGAGGCACAATTATATTATCGCCGCCCATTAAATAAGGATTAACCGAAATATCACCAAGCAAATAATATTTCAATAAATCCACTTTTTTGCGCGTGCTGCCTTCATCACGAATTAACAAAATATTTCTAACAGAAGCCGAATCTTTCAAGCCGCCAGCCCGCTCAATAATATCGGAAACTCTGTCAGCCGCCGTTGCGGATATGATACAGGATTTTATCGCAGGACCGGATATTGTAACTTTAAACTTGCGAATATCGCTAATCGAAACGCTAAATTCCTTGAACACTTTACCTAATTTTTCATTAATCAAGGCGTATGTTTCTTTTAGATTTTTGCCTGAAACATGAACAGAGCCAACGCCATCAATCAATAAATTGCCATCGGGAGAAACACGGGTTCTAAATTTAGAAAGGCGATTTTGCGAGCTTGCTCCCATCGGCAGGATTATGGTAAATTCGTCCTGAGCGCCAACAATATATTGCTCAGGCACGATTTCCCTGTCCAATATACCATAAGTTTCAGTCGCCAATTGTTGGGAAATATTTTTGGCTGCCGTATCGGGCTGCGAGTTTCTGTAGCCGGTAATACTATTGTAATTGACTTGCGAAAGTGCACAAAGCGGCAAAACAAGGAACAATATTTTAAAAAATATTTTATACATCAATATGATTCTAACATTTTAAGGCAAAACAACAAATTTAAGCAAATTTTACCAATTTTTCAATAAACCGCTCCAAATAAAGGCAATTGGATTTTATGAAATAATTTTAATAAAAAATCATATTTTCACTGCTCCATCAATGTCATTTCCAAGTGTATCAATGTATGATAGAACCTGAAAAAGTATATGCTTCAATTGAGCAACTATAACAAAATCTGGAGTTATGAATGGATGAATACAACATGCAATTTAGAACTTAAATAGAAATAATTTCTTAAAATACAGCAAAAATCACATAATATCTGATCAATTCATACAAATAAATATATGATTTTTATAATATTAAGTTTACTTTGTTATTGCATATTGCGCTTAGGTTTTAACTTATCGCTATGCTTAACTGTTTTTGCTTCGATATAAAATACAACATCTTCGGCAATATTTACGCAATGATCGCCAGCCCGCTCCAATTTTCTAATCACTCCATGCAAGCGTAAACACTGATGTATTCTTTCAGGGGTTTCGATAATATATTTTTCTATAATTTGAGTAGAGTTACGTTTTATTTCATCAAGATAATCATCTTTTATAAAAATAGATTCAGCACAATTAACATCTATTTCAAAAAATGACTTTTGAGCTAAATTCAACATTTCTTCCAATGCTTCAAACATTTCAGAAATGCGCAATTGATTTATAAGCTCAGCCTCTAAATTCAAATTATCAATTTTTGATATAAATTTGGCTATTCCGTATGCAAAATCTGCAATTCTTTCTAAATTTGTGTTAATACGCAATGATGACAATATGAAACGCAAATCAACAG
>JAVBOP010000205.1:0-3104 GCA_031550405.1 Kapaibacterium sp. (SeqCode) | reverse complement strand
GCATCCACCGCCTCATTATAGCAC
Organism: Kapaibacterium sp. (SeqCode); assembly: GCA_031550405.1. GTDB lineage: Bacteria > Bacteroidota > Ignavibacteria > Kapaibacteriales > UBA2268 > JAVBOP01. The sequence continues at coordinate 3,080 of JAVBOP010000205.1, read as the reverse complement.
TCCGTTACACGCTTGACATATTCAGGCGAGCGCCCTCTGCCCTCAATTTTCAGCACCCTTGCTCCAGCGTCGAGGAGCCTGTCCAAAAAGCCGATGGTACATAAATCCTTGGGCGACTCAGCAGCATAGGATTGGCGACAATGATTTCTGGGTCTTGGCAATACACACGCCAGCCCAAGCCCGTATCTTTTCTTCAAATCATTCACCGCCTTCGGGATATATTCAACGTCAGATACACTATATATTTTAAATAGTTAGCAGAATCTATAAATTTTTATCCATACTCATATCTCCATTCAAAAAGCTGAAAATAGTGCTTGCATGTATAAGAAATATTTTATAATTTTGCGAAATGAGTTTTATTAAACATCATTATGAATCATAGGTTCATTGCAAATTAATATTTATATCACTATATGTTATTTTTTTGATATATAAGTATGGGGGCGGAGCTTAACTGGTAATTTATTAACCTACTTTACATGGTTACAAAAAAAATGCAGAACCAAGGCATGGATCTTGCGCAAAAAGGTTTTATATTGTATTGTTAAATATTTAATTTAAATTTATTTGTGCAAGTAATCTCTATAATGGAATTGAACAAAGCATTTATTAACAAAAATTCATTATTTATAAAAATATTATGATAAAAAAATTACTTTATTTGTTGGCTTTATGTGTATCTCTGCAGTTGAATGCAGAAAATACTATAGCGCCTGACCCAAGAGCCGACTATAACGGCTTTGATATAGCAAAAGCTGGCTCAAGATATCCGCGAGTTTATGATTTGTGGGATTTGCGTGGAATGATTGGCTTTTCGGTTGTGAAGCCGCCTTACGATTGGCTTGAAAATGCTTATCAGGCTCCATATTTTGATATACGCGGCAAGCTTGGACTGCCTTATAATTTCTCGCTTGAAGGCGAGGCGCAAAGCCTTATTGTCTCAAATCAAATTCGTTTAGGTCCGCATTACACATATCAATTTTCTGGAAATAAATTTTCATTTGATGTTGGTTGCGAGGTTGCTTTCGACTTTGGCTATATGGATATGGAAGGCGTTGGTTTTAATAACAGCATGGCAGCTTGGCAGATATATCCGCAGATTAAAATAGGATATAAACTTAATGATGAAATTGCTTTTACTTTGGAAAGCAGTATCGACTTGCTAACAACGCTAAAAATGCGTGCAGGCGACCAGCATATAATTACCAATTATTCTTACCAAAATGAAATTGTGAATGGAGGCACACTTGCCGGTTATATTGAGCAACGCTTTTTTAAGGATAAGGTTTTGATAATTGGCGTTAAAAGCAACTCGGTCAGATTTTACTATCTGACTTGGCCTGCTTTCTCAACATTCAATAGAATTTACAACATTCCAGAATTATATTTTGGATTTATATTGTAATATTTATGAACAGCAGGTTGTAATATAGTATTTACATTACAAAATTAGGGTTTAGCGAAAAAAGGAACTGGGTTATTCCTGTCTCCATTACAGCCAGCGCCTGCTTGGTGATAACTCCAAGCAATGGCACAGAAGCTAAAAGCACAAGAATACCAACAGCGATTTTCACTTGAAAACTCAGCATAAAAATATTCATCTGAGGCGCAACCCGTGCCAACAGCGTTAATGCCAGATTGGTATTAAACAGCGTGATAAGCAGAGGCGCCGCTATTTTCATGCCGAGCATCATAAACGACGACATGGTCGTAAACAAAAGCTGCAACGTGGCGTTCGTTATCGCAAACGTCGTGAGCGGCACAACCCGCATACTCAAAAACAAAGTCTCAATAATGAAATGATGCCCGTTGAGATATAGAAAAATAATAGTGGCGGCAAGCGAATAAAACTCGCCTATAAGAGTGGGAGCGCCCGATGTCGGGTCAAACATAAGGCTCGTCTGATACCCCATTTCCGCATCTATAAGCCCGCCGCCAAAGCGAACCGCCCAATAAAAAATATTCGAGGCAAAACCCAGTATCGCACCAACAAAAAATTCTTTCAGAACAAGAAAAAGCATGTTAAGCAGGTTAAAATTAATAGCAGTACTGTCGAAATGCAGCGGCGCAAGCGTCATGGTTAGAATTAGAATAATGCCTACTTTCGCCAGCACAGGGATGTTGATATTGTTAAAGAACTGCGCAACGGCAAACAGCCCCGATATCCGCACCAATATCAGCACAGCTATTATTAGTTTGTTCTGGGTTAATAATAAAAACTCTGCACTTAGCATCTATCTTCCTCCTGACCTGCTTTCCAAAGTAGCGCATATCTCCATAACGGCATTACCACGCAGCGTCATTTTGCCAATGCAGGTATCATGTTGAACATCTGCAATGTGAAAGTTTTCATATTGCCAATAAAAAATGGCAATAGCAGCACGATTAATACGAAAACTATTACGAGTTTTGGCACAAACGTCAGCGTCTGTTCCGATATCGAGGTGGCGGCTTGGAATATTGATATTGCAAGCCCGACGATGAGCGACGCCAGCAAAAGCGGACCAACTGTTATCAGCACATAGTAGAATGCCTCGCGTACTATTTCAATAGTTAATTGTTCTGTCATATCTTAAAAATTTTAAATCCTCTTATATAATTTTATTTTCTTCAGCATGGAATATTTTTTTCAACAGGCTCAGAGAATTTGTATATCATATTGTACTTTTATTTTCATACTGATGTGAATAAAATTACATCAGTATCTAAAAATATTTTCTCCCCGATGAAAATTTTGCTGCGTCCGTATGTAATTTTATTTTCTTCCGTATGAAAAAACTACCCCGTCAGCTTGCAGCTGCCACCCCTTCAGGGAAGGGGAATTTTTTTGTCCGTATGAAAATATCACTTTGTCAGTAAAGAATATTTATTCCCCTCTTATAGAGGGGTGCCTCGAAGAGGCGGGGTGTTCTTTTTTTCTCGTATCTAAAAATATTTTCTCCCTGACGAAAATTTTGATGCGTCAGTATATAAAAACTACCCCATCAGCTTGCAGCTGCACCCCTTCAGGGAAGGGGAATTTTTTTGTCCGTATGAAAATATCACTTTGTCAGTAAAGAATATTTATTACCCTCTTA
>JAVBOP010000006.1:0-9955 GCA_031550405.1 Kapaibacterium sp. (SeqCode) | reverse complement strand
GATAAATCACCCATGTTTAGCGGGCTTATACGCGGAGTTGGTCCAAGATACTGTCCATCTATTGAAGATAAAATAAACAGATTTTCAGAAAGAGATTCGCATAAAATATTGCTCGAACCCGAAGGATTATCAACAAATTCTGTCTATGTGAATGGCTTTTCTACAAGTTTGCCTAAGGATGTGCAAATATTAGGCTTACGCTCAATTGAAGGGCTTGAAAATTGTGAAATATTACGTCCAGGGTATGCAATTGAATATGATTTTTTCTATCCGCATCAGCTCAAATTCACGCTCGAAACCAAGCCAATAGAAAATCTATATTTTGCGGGGCAGATTAATGGAACATCTGGCTACGAGGAAGCTGCGAGCCAGGGACTTATAGCAGGAATTAATGCCGCCATGAAAATCAAGGGCGAGGCGCCGCTTTGCCTGAGGCGTTCCGAAGCGTATATTGGCGTGCTGATTGATGATCTGGTGAATAAGAGTACCGATGAGCCGTACCGCATGTTTACTTCGCTTGCAGAATATCGCTTGCTGTTGAGGCAAGACAATGCAAATGATAGACTTACGCAATATGGACATAGGTTGGGACTCATTCCAGACTGGCATTTTAAGCAAACAATGGAACGCAAGCAGACTGTCGATGCGGCATTTGAGGAGTCTAAAAATACTAAGCTGAAAGCAGATATTATTAATAACTATTTATCTGAAATAGCAGAAACATTGGTAGTTGATACTACATCAATATATGTTTTGGGGAAGAGAGCGAAAGTAGAGATGAGTGAATTATTAAAAAATATTCATAATTTGCCAGAGAACCTTGAGAAAGTAAAAGCCGACGATAATTTGACATGGCGGCTTGATATTGGGCTGAAATATGAAGGCTACATCATTCGCCAGCAGCGGGAAGTCGAGTATTTTTTGGAAAACGAAAACAAGCGCATTCCGGAAAATTTCGATTATGACGCTGTCAATTCATTATCAACTGAGGCGCGGCAAAAACTCAAAACGATACGCCCGTCCTCTATTGGTCAAGCGTCGCGTATTTCTGGAATTTCAGCAACAGATATTGCAGTCATATCCTTCTTCCTGAGGCAAGGATAATGAATATTTTTTAATTATTCGTCCATTATCGCATTGTCGCCATACTGCCTCTATTTTTATTTTTTGTATATCAAAGGGGTACATTTGCATTGCTTTTCAACAATTTTTTTGGCTTCCTGGGCAGCTTTTTCTGATGAATAATTGCCAATGACTACGGCATATTTTTTTTCACCTTGAACTAATTTTTCTTTTATTTCAGTCCGCAATTTTGAATTTATAAACCGCTCCTTTTCTGACTCTGCCGCTTCAAGCGTGGAATATATGCCAACTTGCAAGCCATAGTATTGCTTGGTTGCTACAGCTGAATCAACGGTTTTTACCGGCATATCAGAATTTGGCACATGCCTTGAGTTTTTTTGTTTTGTATAACTTGCACTATTATTATACTTAGCGTTACTGGTTGCCATGCGAACTGCGTCGGTTGCGGGAGCGAGAAATTCAAAACTCGGGTACTTATTGCGAAATGTAGTTAGCGCATTGGCGGCAGCAGAAGTATCTCCAACTATTGCATAGTATTGTATCATGCGCCACGCAGCATGGTCAGCCCACTCGCTATTGGGATACTTGTCAAGTACTTTTTGGTAATATGTTACAGCCTTCGAGCCGTCATCCTGCAAAACACCTTGCAGCAGAACAACGCCCGGTTCATTAGGAAAATTGGCAATCAATTCAGGCAATTTGGATTTGACCTCATCTATTTTCCCTTGAGCCACAAGTTTTAAATACGAATTTATTTTATTGGTTTGGGCAAATAATGTATTGCCCGCAAGAGTAAAATTCAGTGCAATTATAGCCACTATTGTTAAAAAAATATTCATAATCCTCTCAATTATTGTTTAACTATCTCTTTGTGAAAAATATATTTAGGCGAATAATCAAGCACTTTGGTATAAGGTGGAATATTGATGTTAGGCTTGATAATTCCAGTCGCATCATTCAGCAAATCGTCGTAATTTATGCTGACAGTAACATCAGAACTGCTAATCTTGCTTATTACATCAATGCCTCCAGACAGTGTAACAGAAAAAAATACAGGCTTAAGCTCGTGATTTTTCAATATCTTAGCATCTGCAACCTGCAGCGGAATATCATCCAAAGTAACCTCCGAATAAGGTTGAATCGCCGCATTTATTGTAACAACTCCCGGCTCTACTTTAATGATGGATTTTAGTGAATCTGAAAGCTGTATCTGTTGCGATATTGACATGCTAACATCATCTAAAATAATAGACTTAGTTTTCCACGCGTCAATTAAATCAAGTATATTGTTATTCCCCTTAATAGTAGCCGTTGGCGGATTTACCCTGATTCCACCAACAATAGCAAAGCCTTCTTTCAAATTTATCTTGACATCGGGCAAAATTTTAACCTCTTTCGACTGAATATCACCCGTTTTCACGGCAATAACATCTGGAAATATTTGCCTGAGCGTGAGCTTGCCCGCAAGATTTTGTATGCCTTTTTGCATATCAACAGTTTCTATAACATACTGCGAATCTCGCTTGTTGGCGTCTGTCAATGCAACGTAACATTTCTTTAAGTTATTAAAATAGACGTGGTTAAATAAATACCACCCGCTTCCTATAACATCAATGAAAATTTCATTTGGCACAGAAGTCTCAATAGCCTTGTCAGGCGGAGGCTCAACAACAAGCGGCAGCTCAACAACAGTTTGATATTCCTCATTCAAACTGGCATATCCCCACAAAGCTATCGCCAAAAGAACAGCTCCAAAAAACATTTTTGAAAAATACCAGCGCTTTTTTTTCACTTTTTTCCGTCAATTAACTAACAAAAATAAACAAAAAAGTGTAAACTATCTTCTTTTTGTTGCCAAAAATTGCAATGTTGCAGATATTTGCACCGCGAAAGTCACTGTTGAGCGGCTTGTTGAGATTTTATATGAAGGAATAAAATATGGAAAAGCAATTTTACACAATTACTACCTGCACATATATCATATTTTTTTTGTTATATTTGCAACAAGTTTAATAAATGTCTTGTAGATGAAGGAATATAGAAAGTATTTGGATCCGGATACCATTGCGCAGCTTGGCAACATTGAGCTGAAAGCACGAATGGTGGTTGAAGGGTTTATTACCGGTATGCACCGCTCGCCATACCATGGCTTTAGCGTTGAATTTTCGCAGCATCGCCAATACAGGCCGGGAGATGAAATCCGATTTCTTGACTGGCGGGTGTATGCTCGCTCAGGCAGGTACTATATCAAGGAATTTGAAGAAGAAACCAATTTGCGATGTATGCTTGCTATTGACAGCAGTGCTTCGATGCGCTTTGCCTCGGATGGTCGTATTTCCAAGTTTGAATATTCTTGCTACCTTGCGGCAGCTCTTGCCATGCTTATGATTCAGCAGAGAGATGCAGTCGGATTGACGCTTTATAATGAAAAAATAGATACATTTTTGCCGCCAAATTCCAAGCCTTCGTTTATAAGCCAGATACTGTCTGCACTTGAAAATGCTATGCCGCATGATAAAACTGGAACGGCAGAATCGTTGGAATTACTGGCAGAAAGGATTAAACGGCGCGGACTTGTGATATTATTCAGCGATTTTTTTGACAATGTTGATTCAATCGTAAATGCTTTGCGACATCTTCGGCACAAAAAGCACGAAGTCTTGCTTTTTCATATACTTGACCCGCGAGAAATTGATTTTGATTTCGGTCGCGCCGCCAATTTTATAGACTTGGAAACAGGCGAGCAAATGGTTACGCAACCATATCAAATCAGGAAGGGTTATGCTGATACAATGCAAAATTTCATTAAAAATATTAGAAAAGAATGTATTCATCACAATGTTGATTATAATTTAATCAGCACGCAAACGCCTTTTGACAAAGCACTTATGGATTATGTTTTGAAACGCTCTAAAATGTAATTTAAAAAATATGAGAAAAGATTTTACCGTAAATTTCATCTGTATCATAATTGCTTATATTGCCATTCCAGCTCTTTTTCAGCTCGCATTTCCCGATTTAATTCCACTGCGATATTCCTCTATTTTTCAAATTATTATATTCCTCATTCCAGCTCTGATACTGTCTAATTACGGCAATGGAGTGCAATTCAAACTAAGATTAAATTTAAAATTCAAGCCTGCGGTTCTGATATTGCTGCTTTGGGGCGTGGCGGGTTTATCGCTGTTCAGTTTAAGCTGGGAGCTGTTGCAAAGCAGCATTATACCGGATAGTTTGAAGCATGTGTATGATGAAATAATGCGGGCACAGATTTTGCAGCAGGAAGAGCTGGTGATTAATAGAAGCGGCACGGTTTATGAATATTTATTCATAATTCTTGTAATTGCTGTTATTCCTGCTACTTGTGAAGAATTTTTGTTTCGCGGCTACCTCCTGACAAATCTCGAAACCAAAGGGCGATTGCGGGCAATTCTATTGTCATCCATAATATTCGCATTAATTCACGTGAACGCTGTGGCTCTCATTCCTATTTTCATAATCGGGATTTACCTTGCATCAATCACCATTGCAACCAACAGCCTTATTCCTGCTGTTATTTTCCATTTTTTAAACAACCTCATGGTTATATTTTCGGCGAATTACAGTAGCAATTATACCGCCGTCATATCAAATCCGAGCATTACAATGTGCCTTCTTTTTTCCGCCATCGGATTGCTAATAATGTATATTTCATACAGGCTTTTACCGCAATAGCGAGCTTTTTTGTGATAAGCTATAGCGGTACAAAGTAGTTATGCAATGTTTATGTAATTATATTCTACAAACAGCAAAACTCATTGGCTTATTTAACCACATCTATTTTATTAAAAATAATTCATAAATCTTGTATGCTGTTAAGTTATAAGTTCACCGAACAGCGTTGCTCCGGTGGAGCGAATGATGCGGACATTGACGATGTCGCCTGATGTATGTTTTGCAGTGGAATTGTCGAATAAGACGACCTTGTTTGTGTCGGTTCTGCCGAACCAGTCTGTTGCCTTTTTTCTGCTGGCGTTTTCTACAAGAATGGCGAACGTTTTGCCAATTTCTGCATGATTATTTTCGCGGGAAATCTGGTTTTGCAGCTTTATAATTTCATTTAAACGGCGGATTTTTTCTTCCTCCGACACAGTGTCAGGCTTGGAAAACGCCTTTGTTCCTTCGCGTGGCGAGTATTTAAACATAAACGCACTGTCATATTTTACCATTTTAAATAAATCTAAAGTTGCCTGATGTTCATCAAGCGTTTCGCTCGGATAGCCTGCAATAATATCTGTCGAAAGCCCGCAATGCGGCATAAGAGTGCGAATTTTTTCAATCAAGCCCAAATAATGCTCAATCGTATATTTTCGATTCATTTCCTGCAAAATGCGATTGGAACCAGATTGCACAGGTAAATGAATATATTTACATATATTGTCAAATTCCGCAATCGTATTAATAAGCTCATCGCTCATATCACGCGGATGAGATGTAACAAAACGCAGACGTATTTTTGGCAATTCCTGAGCAATTGTCCGCAATAGTTTCGGAAAATTTGCATCATTATATGAATAACTGTTCACATTTTGCCCAAGCAGAGCAATCTCTTTAATTCCATTATTCCACAACGATTTAGCTTCATCAACAATCGTATCAAACGGACGCGAACGCTCACGACCGCGAGTATAAGGCACAACGCAATATGAACAAAAATTATTGCAACCGCGCATAATCGAAATCCATGCGGAAATGCCGTTCGTACGCAGCGGAATAACATCGTTATAGGTTTCAATCGTACTCAAATCGACCGCAACGCCTTTATTTCCTTCAAAAGCGAGACGGGCAAGTTCCGGCAGTTTGCGATATTCATCAGGTCCGACAACTAAACTTATGACCTCATTCGTAGAAAGCAATCTGTCCTGCAAACGCTCCGCCATACAGCCGATAACTCCAAGAATTACAGGCGTTTTGCGTTTTTTAAGCAAATGAAAAAGCGTCTCAACTCTGTTAAGAATCCGCTCTTCGGCATTATCGCGAACCGAACACGTATTCAGCAAAATAATATCGGCGTTATTCAAATTTTCGGCAATGCCATAGCCACCTTCCGCCATGATACCTGAAACGATTTCGGTATCATTTTGATTCATCTGGCAGCCGTAAGTTTCTATATATAAGTTATGTTGTGAAGTCATATTAAATTTGATAATTGGAAATAATTAATTTTTTTTAATAATACTAATCCATGTGCATTTGTGACAGGCTGTCTTAAGTATATGTTATTCAATGCCATTTGCTAATTCACATGTTGCTTACAGATGTGAGGAATGAGGGCGAATAGTTATTTCCTCAACCATGGAAGTATATGAATCACAAAGAGTTAGCGCCGAAACAACCGTTTTGGCAATATCCACAGGCGAAGACATTTTATTTCGTTTACATTCCAAAAAATCCTCATCCCAAATATTTGTTGCCGTAGCGCCAGGAATCACATTTATGATTTTTATTCCCCTGTCCCGCACTTCCTCGCGCAAAGAGCGCATCATCGCCAGCAATCCAGCCTTCGACGCCGCATATATGGAAGAATGCGGATATTCGCGCACCGCTGTAATTGAGGCGATATTGACAATCGCACCGCCACCGCTTTCAAGCATGGCAGGCAACACACATTGAGTTGCCAGAAATGCTCCGCGCAAATTTACATTCATCATATTTTCAAAATCGCCAATCGTCATATTAATAAATGATTTAGGCGTATATATACCGGCATTGTTGATTAGAATATTCGGAAAACCGACCTCGCTGGAAATAAATTCAAAGCATTCGATAATCGATTTGGCATTTGCCAGATCAACAGGAAAGGCAAAAATTTTAGCGTTGCCCGCAATGGATGACATCGCCGATTGCAGCTTTTGCAAATTGCTTGACGAAACAATTAAATTTGCTGTATATTTTGCAAGCAGCTTGGTAATTTCCAGCCCTATTCCACTGCTCGCACCTGTAATCCATATATTTTTATCATAGATATAATTATTTTTCATACCGTATCTAAACTTATCTATCCTTCAATATTTAATCTTATTTCTTACAAATATACTAATAATAATGTTATTTTGGAAATGGCGTGATGTAATTGCAGATGTTAAAGCTATCTAGGCCTATTCAAACCTTATGCTTATAAAAATTCTTGCGAGACACGACCGAAAAAGCATACAAAAAAAATAAATCAATATGAAAACGCCATAATTTCTGAATATTTATTCATAAATGCAGAGGTTCAACATGTTGCTCCTCTTTTTTTTTTGTTGAGGGCATGCACGGAAAAATATTAAAATATATATGATATTGTGATAACATAACAGGCTGCCGAAGTTAATTGGCAGCCTGCATGTTTTTTATTTACCTATTTTTTCTTCGGTGCTTGTTGCTGGGTATCACCAGGATGTGGCATCATTCGCTTTTCATAATTTTCTAATGCCCTTCTTGCTTTGATTCTTAATTTTTCTTGTTCCATTATATTAGTAGGAACAAAACTTGGTGGAAATGAACGTGGAGGATATTCTTCAAATGTTGCAACAAAATCAAAAACATCTTGCATTGATCCATATACAGCACCAACTTCATTTAGGTTCCAATCCCAATAAGTATTAGAGGTTATATCAGCTCTTTCGTATGGATCTTGCATAAGATTGAAGGTTTTCTGCAAACGCAATTGAGTGAAAGGTTCTGCCCAAACTCCCAAAGTTCCTTGCAAACGCTGTTCAGCATAAACGTATTTCATAGGTCCTTTTCTATAACCTACAAGTAATCCGTCGTCATCAGCATAGAAGAAACGATCACGTGCGCTTTTTACTGCGTTATTATTAGCTGCACTGCCCTTAACTGTAGTAAGGAAAGGCAATTGATTATAACCATCAAGATGCACTTTATATGTTTTGCCATTTGCATTATAACCCTTCTTGCATTTTTCAACAATGTCACTTTCACCTGCAGCAGCACACAGAGTAGGAATCCAGTCATTATGACTCATAATTTCATTAGTTACTGTTCCAGGAACAATATGATTAGTCCAACGAACAAGACATGGAACTCTGAAAGCACCTTCCCAGTTAGTATTCTTTTCCGAACGGAAAGGAGTCATTGCACCGTCCGGCCACGTATTCATGTGAGGACCGTTGTCGGAAGTATAGATAACGATTGTATTTTCAGCAATACCAAGGTCATCCAATGCCTTCAAAATTTCACCAATAGTTATATCATGTTCAATCATGCCGTCAATATATTCACTGTTGCCATGTTGATATTTGCCGCGATGCGATTCACGCACATGTGTACGCAAGTGCATACGTGTTGAATTAAACCAGCAGAAGAATGGTTTGCCATCATTGGTTTGTCTTTTGATGAAATCAATTGCTCTTGCTGATGTTTCGTCATCAATCGTTTCCATGCGTTTCTTGGTCAAAGGTCCAGTATCTTTAATTGTTTGCTTACCTATTTTTCCAAAACGTGGGTCAACAGTCGCATCATCTGTACTTGATGCCTTACAATCTAATACACCTCGAGGACCATATTTTGCTAAATAAGCAGGGTCTTTTGGATAATCTGGCAATTCTGGTTCTTCTTCAGCATTCAAGTGATATAGATTGCCAAAAAATTCATCAAAACCATTTACTGTCGGCAATGTCTCATTTCTATCACCAACATGATTTTTACCAAACTGTCCAGTAGCATAACCGAGACTTTTCATAAGTCCGCCAATCGATGGGTCTTCTTGACTCATACCCATTGGAGCACCCGGGAAACCTACCTTAGTAAGGCCTGTACGAATACCATGCTGTCCAGTGAGAAAAGCAGCACGACCCGCAGTACAAGACTGCTCTCCATAATAGTGCTGGAATTTTATTCCTTCCTTAGCCAAGCGGTCAATATTAGGCGTTTCATAGCCCATAAGTCCGCCGCTATATGCACTGATATTGGAAATACCAATGTCATCACCAAAAATAACCAAAACGTTTGGCTTTTTGTTGTTTTGCTGAGCTACAGCATCATCAGATGTTGTTAATGCTCCAGTTGCGAGAACAGCTCCTACAGCTGCCCATTTACCGCAGTTTTTCAATTTGTTCTTTAAATTTAGCTTCATAGTGCTTTAAAGATTTGTGAAAGATTATTTAATTATAATGTATTTGATATTATATCTTTCAGGGTAATATATGAGATTATTGTTGTTATTTATAGCAATACTCATATACGACTCTAATACAAGAATTATGAATATTTTTTAATAATACATGAAATTATGTTAATTGCATGAAATTTTGAAGGGTTATTGTGTTTCAAAGTACAGTATTATAGGTTGGTTTGATATAGTAAATTATTTCTAATTATTTTATTTTCAATATACCTAACCCAAAGCTCAAACTATAATACGTATTTATGATAGATTTGTTTTACTAATTGTTTTTTTGGGATGTGTCTTATGAGAACCGATTAAATATTTGCGCATGAAATTCATATTCCTGTTCAAGTCTGAACAAAGCGAAAAATATTTATAATTATCTGAATTAAAAATTTGAGGGTATTATTTCATGTATAATAAAATATATTTTTATTTTTTTCATTTTTCATAGAGTAAGGCATGAGGAATATCAAGCGTTTGCAAGGTTGAAAATTTTTCAAGGAAGAAATGTTTATTTTTGCTAACGCTCTCAAAAAAAATAAAAAATTGTTTTGAATATGAAAAACTCGACACATTTATGTCGAGTTTGAAAAGGAGGATATTAAGTATGTTTTCAAAATTACTTCGCCACGACAAACTTATCTGTAAACTTTTGGTTGCTTGGGGTGAGCATTTCGATGATATAACTGCCATTGCCAAGCTCGGCAGTTGAGAATT
>JAVBOP010000022.1:0-4848 GCA_031550405.1 Kapaibacterium sp. (SeqCode) | reverse complement strand
CCTTGCTGCGGTAATCGACTTTTGTTGCCTCTGATATGCGAACAAGTTCCGATTCAGGAATGAGATGGAGTAATTTTTGTAAATTGATTTTGTGATTAAATAACGACATTTTAAATGAAAATATATTAATAAAATAAGTTTGCAAATATACGTAATTATCTGTAATTATCATATACATAACGAAATTACAGCTATTCCGAACAGGAGTGGGATTGCAATCCGTTGCGATTTTTTTTATGTGTAATTTATATAAAAGAAAGGGATTTATTAATTTATAAGCCCTATAAACCTCAAGGCACTTCAGGAGCAGTTTAGTAGATAATATCCTGCACTGTATCTAAATTTGCTCCTTCCCGCAATATTTCAAAATCATCCGTTATCATGTTTATAACCGTCGATTCACCGGCAAAATCATATTCCTCGGAACATATTGCTATATCCACTAAATTTATAAAGTTATCAATGATGTCATCAGGCAGCAAATCATTCATATCGTCATAATCCTCAAACTTGGCTGTAATGGAAATGATTGGGCTGCCAAACGCAAGAATGAGCGATTGGGCAATCGTATTCCGCGGTACTCGGATGCCAGCCGTTTTGCGCGTCGGATGCTGTGCCAAACGTGGGAGCTGCTTTGTAGCAGGCAGTATGAAAGTATATGGACCAGGTATCAACTTTTTTATAGTACGGTATGCCAAATTCGTAACTAATGCAAATTCCGATATGTTAGACAGGTCGCTGCATATAAAAGTAAGTGCTTTTTTATCTGATAATCGCCGTATTCGCCGCAGCTTTTCAATGGCAGACTTATTGCCTATCTCGCACCCAAGAGTAAAGCCTGTGTCCGTCGGGTACAGTATCACCGCACCATCCCGCAGCGCATTAACCACCTTGCTTATCTTTCTTGCTTCCGGATTCCTATGATGTATCCCTATTAATTCTGCAGACATAACAATATTTGCAACTAATGTAAAAACATTAAGATAACATTTTTTTTTCACTTAATCATTATTTTAGATTACCTCACAACCATGTATTTTTCGGTTGGATTTAAAAAAAAATATATTTTATGCTTGTTCTTGTAGAAAAAATAGTTATTTTAACCAATGTGATGTTACAATAAATTTAAAGAATACTACAATGAAACAGATATTATTTACTATCCTAACTATTTTAGCTGCTATAACACCTTTTGCTCATGCTGCTGATTTTTCCGGCGGCAGCGGCACAAAACAAGACCCTTTTCTTATCAGCACAGCAGACGAATTAAACAATGTTCGTAAATATCTTGGTACTGCTCACACCAATAAACATTTTCTTCTTATAAATGATATTGATCTTGGTGTGCCACCCTATAACCAAGGTGAAGGCTGGGAACCCATTGGAGAGGAGCCAAATCCATTTTGTGGTAATTTTTATGGACATGATAAAAAATATTGCCGTTCAGGAGCGATAATAAAAAATCTAATGATAAATAGAGCAAAAAGCTATCAGGGGTTATTTGGTGTTATAGGGAGTAACGCTGCAATTATAGATATAGGCTTAGAAAATTGCAATGTAAAAGCAACAGGCTCATATATTGGAGGCTTGATAGGTGGTCAAACGCAAGGGAATAATATCAGTAATTGTTATGTAACTGGCAACATACAAGGTGGATCTCACGTTGGTGGATTGGTTGGAGGCAGTTCTTCACCTCTTATAAACTGCTATGCAATTTGCAATGTTAGCGGAAATAATGCTGTTGGAGTGTTGATTGGCACGGGTAACCATAGCAGTGGCAATGATACTAAAAATTGCTATGCCATAGGTAGTCTTGTTGGTAATCAGAAAGTGGGTGTAATAGTAGGCTTTGGCAGCGGTTTATCAAACTGTGTTGCTGCTGGGGTTAAATTAAGTTCTACTTCTAATATTGACGTACATCGCGTTATCGGAGGTGGTGATTGGCAAAATAATACCAACAACTACGCTCTGAATACCATTACTATCAACGGCAGTACCGTGACAGGTGGCACCACTAATAATGGAAATGGCGAAAATAAAACGCTGGCAGAATTACAAACCCAAAGCTTCTATGAAAACACTTTAGGCTGGGATTTTGATAACACATGGGTAATAAAGAATCCAGGCGAATTTCCTACTTTTCAATGGCAATACGAGAAAAATAAAAATGACAGCATGTATGTTATGGGTACGCTTGATTTTGGTGAATGTAAGATAGGAATTTTACAGGATAGAACGATGCAAATTATGAATAAAAATTCATATAGCATGACTATAAACTATGAAGATGTTTACATTGCTTTTAAGAAAAATTTTACTGTATCAGCCAATCAGTTTCCGTTGATAATTGCACCGGGCGATTCCGCAAGCATCCGCATACATTATCTGCCATTAAATGCTACGGGCAAAACGCCTGTTGATTATGATACTCTCACTATAGGTGAGGTAAATCCTTGCGAAGGCAATGGCTTACGCATATATCTTTCAGGTATTCCGCTTGCGGATACCTTGCAAATAATAACCAAATGTGATGTTCCAATACGCCTTGTTGCCGACTCTGTGAGTACAGATGTTGTCATTTATCCGAACCCTAGTGCATCTACAGTAACAATAGAAAATGGGAATAATATTATTAATAAAATTTCATTATTCGACATAACTGGAGTATTATTAGCTTATTATGAAAACATTAATGCCAATAAATATATCCTTGATTTATCGCCATATCAATCAGGCACATATACGTTGGATATAGATGGAGAAGTGGTCAGGTTTGTGAAGAAATAGCTGATTTTTCAAGGAAATCGCAGGCAACAACGGGAAATATCCACACTTGCAATGTTTTTTTGAGAACTGACAACATTAAATCATATTTAGATAAAGATTGCTCATTTGGGCGATACAACTTGTTGATACGGCAGAAGTTATGGATATGGCTTTCTGTTGATAGGCTTGGCAACCGGTTCGTCGTTTTTGTGTAAATGCAGAAACATTACTGCGATTCAGAAATTTATATTAAATAAGTATAGAGGAAAATCAGCAAAAATATTTTGGTTGTGAAAAAAAAAAAATTGTATTTTTGTATTCTTAGATTTGATATTTATTTCAATGGGCTTGTAGCTCAAGTCGGTTAGAGCGCCGGACTCATAATCCGTAGGTTGGGGGTTCAAGTCCCTCCTGGCCCACAAAAAATCCCTCACTTATGTGGCGAGGGATTTTTTTTTACTATTACTTCACCCTACTACTCGGATTTTTTCTGGACATACAAAAAATTTCTTTTCCCAATTTTTATTAATTTTTTTTCATAAATATCGATAACAGAAAATACATCACTGACTTTTTGGCTGTCAATGCTGACTCCTCCTTGCTCTATCAAACGTCGAGCTTCTTTTTTTGAAGGTGATAAATTGGCAGCAACAAGCAAATCTATTATTCCGATTGTGGAATTTTCAATATAAATTTCCAGCAAATCAATCTTATCTGGTAAGTCTTTATTTTTGAAAATTCGCTCAAATTCGAGCAAAGCATTTTCGCCAGCTTCAAATCCATAATACAAAGTAACAATTTTTTTAGCCATGTCAACTTTCGCATTTCTTGGATGAATTGAGCCATCAGCCAATCCTGTTTGAACAGCATTTATTTCGTCTATAGTAGCCATCGCCGCATATTGCAAATATCGCGTAATCATATTGTCTGGAACAGACATAGCCTTGCCGAACATGTCGCGCGGCGTATCGTTTAATGCAATATAATTATCTAAAGATTTACTCATTTTTTCGACACCATCAGTACCCTCAAGTAGCGGCATTGTCAATATACACTGTGGCTCGCTGCCATAAGCTTTTTGTATTTCGCGACCAACAAGCAAGTTAAATTTCTGGTCGGAACCACCCAGTTCTACATCGGAATTAATGGCATAAGAATCATAGGCTTGCGCCAAAGGATATAAAAATTCATGCATGGAAATAGGCAGGTTGGCTTTGTGTCTTTTCGAAAAATCATCTCTCTCAAGCAGCTGTGCTACAGTGTACTTAGCTGCTAAATGTATTACATCTGAAAAATTTAATTTAGAGAGCCATTCTGAATTATTTTTTACTATCATTTTGGATTTATCTAAAATAATTGTAGCCTGTTCAAGATATGTCCTGCCGTTTGCAATCGTTTCATCTATCGTCAATTGCGGACGCGTTTTAGATTTACCCGAAGGGTCGCCAATCATACCTGTAAAATCGCCAATAATCAAAATCGCATTATGCCCAAAATCTTGAAATTGCCGCAATTTGTGCAGAACAACAGCATGTCCCAAATGCAAATCAGGTCGACTTGGATCGGCTCCAAGCTTGATATTTAGCGGTTTTTGCTTTTTAATTGAATTTTCTATTTTCCTTGCAAGTTCATCCTCTGGCAATAATTCTATAGCTCCAGCGCGATAAACATCCATTTGTTCATTAAGAGTTGCGTACATTTATGAATTTTTATTAATTATTGATAATTTTTCAGTATGTAAATATAATACATTTTCCAGATATATTAAGTACAATTTTTAAATGGCGAGGCAAAATCAGTAATTGCCACACGAACTGGCGTGCCAGTAGATTGGCAACACAAAAAGCAATAGCAGATATTATTAACAGTACAAAGCTGGCGCTGTTTGCAACTCGAGAGATGCAGCAATTATATGTTTATTAAAAAATATTAATAAATTATATGCAGTCCTGATATGCTTTCCTTGAACGATTTGTCCATATTACACCGTTATGCTGCATAATTTTACAGAATTTCAGAAATAAATTTATAGTTGTTGCAGAAAGCGAACTATAGCTTAAAAATTTATTAAGAAAATCTTGA
>JAVBOP010000165.1:0-8996 GCA_031550405.1 Kapaibacterium sp. (SeqCode) | reverse complement strand
TACAGGCATAGTAATGGAATTTGAGTTTGGCACTAATTGGGCAGGATATTCTCGCTATGTCGGTGATGTTTTCGGAAGCCCGCTTGCAGCAGAAGCAATTTTTGCATTTTTCTTAGAATCGACATTCCTTGCAATACTTCTGTTTGGTTGGAACAAAGTAAAACCCAAAACGCATTTTATATCGACTATTCTTGTTGCCGCTGGTGCACATTTAAGTGCATTTTGGATTATAGTTGCTAATTCTTGGATGCAAACACCAGCAGGTTTCAAACTTGTTGGAGAAGGATTAAAACAGCGTGCAGAAATCACAGATTTTTGGGCAATGGTATTCAATCCATCAACAATTGACCGCTATACACACACATTATCCGCCTGCTGGATAACGGGAGCAGCTCTCGTATTAAGTATTTCAGCATATTATTTATGGAAAAAACGACATTTAGATGTAGCTTTAAGTTCTTTAAAAGTGGGATTAATTGTATTTATTATTGCTTCATTTACACAACTTTTAACGGGACATTCTAATGCTATAATGGTAACAAAAAATCAGCCAGCAAAACTTGCCGCTTTTGAAGGACATTATAAAACTGGACCTGCGGATATGTATCTTTTTGGTTGGGTTGATGTTGAAAATCAAAAAGTTTATGGGCTTGGTATTCCAAACATGTTATCATTTTTAGTAGATTTTAACCTAACTACGCCTATAAAAGGTCTTGAAGAGTTTCCACCAGAAAACAGACCTAATGTTCAAGTCGTTTTCCAGATGTATCATATAATGGTTGCATGTGGGATGATATTTCTTGCGGTCTCGGCATTGTCGGTATTTCTTTGGTATAAAAAACGGTTGCCAGATTATAAATGGTATTTAATACTATTACTTCCAATGTTTTTATTGCCTCAAATAGCAAACCAAACAGGTTGGATTGCAGCCGAAATGGGACGTCAGCCTTGGATTGTATATAACGTTCTGAAAACAAGTGATGCACTTTCACCGAATGTTAGCGGTGAAAAAGTATTGTTTTCATTAATATTATTTACTGCTATATACATATTAATGCTATGCTTGTTCATTTATACAACATTAAGAATGATAAAAAAAGGTCCGGAAGAGATAAGCAAAGAAATATATTAATATTACGTATTCAATTATGAAAAAAAAATCATAATTGCATTGTAAATAAGCATGATTTCCATAGTTATCAGCGGCATCGGAGCATATCGCCGCATAGCCGTTATCCGGGAAATAGCGGCATTGTAATCGTCAAAGATGGCAAAATCGCTGAAAAAAAGATAATAAACATGGATAATTATGAAAAGGTGATTAACAGTCCGGAATAATTTTATGAATTTTTTTCCCAAAACTATTCTTTATCTTAAAACTGGATAAGCCTTTGTTGGTGGCAAATCAGACATAGCCTTTGCTGTCTACTGCTATTCCGTTGATTTTATTGCTTTGCAAACCGCTGTTCTCGGTGTTGTATGTTGTCCAAGATGTACCGTCGAATTGTATATGCCTTGGCTGTAAGTGCTGAGCCATTTATTGTTCTGGTTATCTACAGCTACATAATAGACAAAATTGATTGATAAGATGAAACGCAGAACATCGAGCGAAAAAATCTAAATTTTCGTACACACATCAAGCGATTATGTCGAAAAATGTTACTTCAATTTATGAATATTTATTCATAATCCATGAGATTAATATGCTGATTTCATATAAAATGATGACAGGGAAAGCAAAAATTAATTGGCTGACTGGGTCGGGAGTTGGAGTTAATATTGCCGCCAAAACGAGGATTATGATTATGGAATGACGGCGGTATTTTGAGAGTAATTTTGGCGTCAAAAATCCCATTTTGGATAAAATAAACGATAGCATTGGCATTTCAAAGAATACTCCTGCAGCAAGTAAAATCATTGATATAAAGCCAAAATATTCATTTACATCAATGTTGTTTTGTATTAAATTTGAGCCAAATTGGGCGGCGAAATCGAGCATCGAAGGGATCAGCACAAAATATGCAAAAATAACGCCGCTGAAAAAACAAAAAGTTGTAAAAAATGTTGCGAGGCTAATCCATTTATGTTCATTTTCGTATAGAGCGGGAGCAATGAATTTCCATAACTGGTATAAAAAAAACGGAATTGTAACTATTAAAGCAGAAGCCAATATTACTTTAAAATATAGAAACGG
The DNA here is from genome assembly GCA_031550405.1 of Kapaibacterium sp. (SeqCode). GTDB lineage: Bacteria > Bacteroidota > Ignavibacteria > Kapaibacteriales > UBA2268 > JAVBOP01. The sequence goes on along the minus strand of JAVBOP010000165.1, from coordinate 6,802 downwards.
TTGCCCAAATGGAAGTAAATTTTGCAAATTCAGATTAGAATCAATAGCAGGCTTTAGAAAGATATTTTGCATAATATCTTTTATAAAAATACCAATTCCAATAGCTGTAACTACTAAAAAAATAATTACATAGATAATTCTTTTCCTCAATTCTTCTATATGCTCGAGGAAATTCATTGTTTTCAGTTCGGAATCGGTAATATTCTGCCTGTTATCTTCAGCCTGCATACTGCAAACATAGCAAAAAAACAGCTATTATTGGTAATATTCCTCAGGCAAAACTATCAAATTAAAGAGAAAATTAAAGCCGATTTGAATTCCCGCAGGACGCGGATTGTAATAATTCGTAATAATTTGTGGTGGAATGGCAGGAACAATATTTTTTAATGGATCGTCCTCAGTAAAATTTTCATAAACTCCATTCAAAGCGTAACTTAGATTAATATAAAAATTGAGTCGCCCAGCTTCGTCATAATATAGTGGATAAGTCCAACCCGCTCGTACTTCCCATAAATTATTTAACTTATCAGCATCTATCTTTGCACCTTCCCAATCGGCAGAAACAGGAATGCCGTAAGACAAGCCGACGGTGAATCCGCTGTATGTGAAAGATGGAGCAAGCGCTATATAGCTGAATCGAAAACGGTCTATGTTCCTGTATTCTTTAGCAGTTCCGTCATAATTGTATTTCATGAAAAAAGAGTGAGTATTGTAGCACAAATCAATATATGCGCCAACGTTCCATTCAAGGCTTAGTGGCAGATATAAGTCCAATCCGAAATCAGGAATTTTATTTATTGCAAATCCATTTTTGCGCCCATTTGGCGTGGTTATGCCGTTGGTTCCGCCTTTCCATGCAAAAGTTGGTCCAAGCGATGGCGGAAAATAGTCAGTTTCAGCAGAAATTGCTGGATTAAAATATGAAATTGATAGCAATATAAATAAAAGAATTTTCTTTTTCATTGGCAAATTATTCTATAATTATTTTATAAGTATAATGAATAGCAGTATTGTTATCGTAATAAAAACCTATTCCTTTAGCATTCACAAGAATTATTATCAAGAATCGTGCTAAAAATCACAAGAATACAATTATGAATAAATATTCATAAATATTCCTTAGCTTTACTTTACAAAACGGCATATTATCAGGTTATGGCGCAGTATTGGGAGGGTGAGAGCGATTTTTCCAACCCAACGTGTGCTGATGCGGTTGGTATCAATGATGCGATACCTTTTGTCAACATCCATATCCTAATCCATCTGCAGGTATTTTCAATATTACGACAGCCTTAATAGAGCCATGTACTTAGATGCATGAAGATATATCAGCCAGGCGATTATACCGATGTGCAAATAAATTTATCACATCTTCTCAAAGACACATATTTCGTAAAAATAAGCGCCAAAAAAGAAAGCATATCCAAAAGAATTATAATATATTAGCGGTGTCATTTTCTGAATAATTATTCATAAATCTATACTGATTGTTGTTAATGAGTAATAGTTTTTTTTAGTATATTTGTACTTCCTTCTATGAATTTGGATGATATGCAAAATAAGCGGAATATATGTATACTTGGCTCGACGGGTTCTATTGGCAGGCAAACTCTTGATGTGATTGACCGCACTAATGGGTATTTCCGTATTGCGAGCTTAACTACCAATAATAACATCGATTTACTTGAAAAACAATGCAGCAGGTACCATCCAAAATCTGTTGCTATTGTTAATGAAAATGCCTATTATAAATTCAAGCAACAAACGAATTATAAGGGCAAAATCCTTTGCGGTGAAAGCGAGCTTATCGAAGTAGCTTCTGATACGCATAATGATTTAGTGGTGTCGTCGCTGGTTGGCTTTGCAGGGGTAAAACCTACGCTTGCTGCGATTCAGAATAAAATTGATATTGCCCTTGCGAATAAGGAAGTTTTAGTTGCGGCAGGTCAGATTGTGGTCAAAGCCGCCAAAGAAAACAGTGTGAAAATATTGCCGATTGATAGCGAGCACAGCGCGATTTTGCAATGTTTAGCGGGCGAATCTCATCGCCAAATCGATAAATTGATACTTACAGCATCTGGTGGTCCATTTTTTAACACACCCAAAAATGAATTAAAATTAATCAAGTCTGATCAGGCATTGAATCATCCTAACTGGTCTATGGGGAATAAGGTTACGATAGATTCTGCTACAATGATGAACAAAGGCTTTGAAGTTATTGAAGCGCATTGGCTGTTTGATATTGGCATTGATAAGATAAAAGTTTTGATGCATCCGCAATCTATCGTGCATTCAATGGTGCAATTTGTGGATTCGTCGATGAAAGCGCAGCTTGGAGTGCCTGATATGCGCATTCCTATATCATACGCCTTAACTTACCCAGATAGATATACTTATGACTTTCCACAGCTGAAATTATTCCAATTAGCGCAGCTTAATTTTTGCGAACCCGATTTGGATAAATTTCCATGTTTGCAGCTTGCTTTCGACGCAATAAATCAAGGCGGCAATGCACCGGCGATAGTCAATGCTGCAAATGAAATTGCGGTAGATGCGTTCATAAATCATAGAATTGGATTTTATGATATTCCCAAATTCATAGAACAATCATTAAAAAATATTCATTTTGTATCAAATCCCACGTTAAACGATATATTTGAAACAAACGAAGAAGCCCGTAAATACGTCTTACAATTAATATAAAATTTTAAAAAATAGTATAGATTTAATTTTAAAAATATTTTGCATTAATAGTGCTGGTATTGTGTTAGGCGAATGAAATAGCAACATTCAAATAATGCTTATTCATTTTATTCTATATTATTTTTGTAAGTTTTTAAAGTTCGATTTTACGTAATTCATTTAATTTATGAAAAAAATATTTTTGATTTTACTGTTCAGTCTGATAACAAATTGGACAAAAGCAGCAACAATTAATGGTTCTATTGCTGATCTGAATAATAAAATATTGAAGCATGCTGAAATTTCGGTTGCTATGAATATTGACGGCAAAGTAAATGTAAATAAGGTTGACATAAATCCCAGGGGTGAATATTCTATCTATATTAATTATGATGGCTTTATAAATATTTTAGTTTCACTTGACAGTACCAATAATTTAACAATTCCTTTCTTTGTGCAGAATGCAGGCAATTATAATTTAAATATATATTTGCCAAAAGAACAGAAAATTAATTTTAGAAATATAAAATTGGAATCTAAAAATAAAGGACTTGTTAGCGGAATTTATGATATGTATAATGCTATTTATCATGCTGGAATGGTAGAGCAAGCCAATCGAGATTTCAAGGAAGATACTGATATTAATAGACTTATATCAGCTACATATACGCAGCTGACTTCGATTGAAAAATTAATAAAACAATCAAAACAGAATAATGAAAATAAATTCATTTTATATGTTTGCTATATTAATGCCGCATATATTTTAAATTTAACGCATAAACTGGACTCGGTAAACAAGCCTATCGTTAAAGACTTTATAAAAAAATATCCGCCTGAAACTTCGTATCTATACACATTTGCTATTAATTGGGAAATTGTAGCTGCAATTTTGGATTCCGGATTTAAAAATAAATATTTTGCTGAAATATTGGAAAAAAATACCAGTGATTTTTTAAAATGTAATTTATTATATCAAGCTACTTTATATAATATATATCGAGTTAACAATACTAAAGACGCGTATTATTTTTATGAAAAATTATTAATACAATATCCCGATTCGCCTCAAACAGAATTTGCTAAAAACATTTTTGTTACCAGTAATCAACTTCAAACTGGTAAGCAGGCGCCAATGTTTTCTTTAAATTCTATTGATAACCATAAAGATATTTTTGACAATAATTATTTTTTGGGGAAATACCTACTCATGAATTTTCTGTTGATGGACAGCTCAAGTATTAATGAAATAAACAACATAGATGAAGCGTACAATGCTTTTTATGATGCTCCATTTGAAATTCTCACAATAGCATTAGCCAAAAGTATAAATAATATTAGCCAAATGCGAAAAAACACTTCTCAAATGAATTGGCATGTTGCTTATGAACCTGCAATGCTTAACGGGCAGATAGCCAATACGTTTGCAGTGAAACAGGCGCCGATGTCCATTTTAATAGCTCCTGACGGTACAATTGTTGAAGTTGGCAATAATGTATTGGGAGACAATTTGATTCCAACTTTAAAAAAATATTTAAATCAATAATTCTGTTTGTTTGCCTGAAATATACAAGTACTGATAAAATCGCATGCGGTTGCTTATTTTATACTTCGGGTTATCTCGATAAAAAATGCTATTTTTGCAACATTGTACCATTAATTAACTTAAACATGAAATGAGTTTTTTCAAAAAAATAAAAAATAAAATAACATCTACTTTCTCTGAGAATGTGGAAGAATCTAAGTCGCAGGAAAATATAGAGATAGAGAAAACCATAAGCGATGAAAAAGAACTTGATATTCTTGAAAATACAGCGCCTATTGATATTCATGCTGAAATAATACCTGACGGTGGTGCAGATGTAAAAGCTGAAAATGAAGTGCTTGTAAAAGAAGATATTCCTGTTGAAATAAATGAAAAAAAAATAATTAATGATGTCGAAAATATACATTCCAATGCTGTAGAAGCAATAGATGCCAATGACTTTGAAGATGATGTCGATGATATTCATAAGGAAGTACCAGAGCCTGTAGAAGAAAAGAAATCTTTTTTTAAACGAATAGTCGAAAAGACCACAGAGACCGTAAAATATACTTTTGGCATAGAAAAAATTAAAGAAGGTTTAAGCAAAACTCGCAAAACATTTTCGGATAGCTTGCGAAAAACGCTGGGCTTTGGTCGCAAAATTGATGAAGCTTTGCTAAATGAGATTGAAGAGATATTGATTACGGCTGACATTGGAGTTGATACAACGGAGCAAGTAATTGATTCTCTTCGAGTTAGAGTGAAAAAAGAAAATTATGAAAGTGCCGAATATCTATATGATTTGCTAAAAGAAGAGATTGAAAAAATTTTAATCGAATCGCCTTCCGCACAGAACGACAGGATTTATGAAATTGATGATACGGCTAAGCCTTTTGTAATATTAGTAATTGGCGTTAATGGCGTTGGCAAAACGACTACAATTGGCAAGCTGGCGCATAATTATAAAAATGCTGGAAAAAGTGTTATTATCGGTGCTGCAGATACTTTTCGTGCCGCTGCAAATGAGCAGCTTGAAATTTGGGCAGAACGTGCCGGCGTTGATATTGTGCAGCAAAAACAGGGAGCTGACCCTGCTGCTGTTGCGTTTGATACTTTGAAATCGGCGCAGGCAAAAAACAAGGATGTTGTCATCATTGATACGGCGGGGCGTCTGCATAACAAAGCGCATCTGATGGCGGAACTGGACAAGATTTCACGGGTTATGAAAAAAATTGAAGCCAATGCACCGCATGAAGTATACTTGATTTTAGATGCAACAACAGGGCAAAACGCTATTTTCCAAGCCAAGGAATTTTCGAAGGTAGCACCGCTAACTGGCATAATTTTAACTAAATTAGACGGAACGGCAAAGGGTGGTGTTGTAATACCTATTGCCAATGAATTAAAAATTCCTGTACGTTATATTGGAGTTGGTGAAAAAATTGACGACTTGCAAGTATTTGATACTAAAGCATTTGTAGACGCATTATTCGATGAAAGCGAAAAACAGTAATGGGTGGGCACAACCGAATCATTGACCTTTGCCACCTCAGTGCGAGACATAATAGCATTTTCTTGAATAAAATGTCTATGTGATTTTGTATATGCAAACCGTGTGTTCGCCTTTTTTTGTTTGCTTGTATTATTTATTAAAGAATTATTCAGAAAACTATATCTATACGAAAATAGCGACTGGTGTGTTGTGAATAGTCGCTATCGAAAATTGTACTTATCTATTATATATTATTGCCAGTTACCTCCGATACTATCTTATCACAACAAATGGTTTTATATAGTTTTCGCGCTGGGTTTGGATGATGCAGTAATAATAGCCATTGGATAGGCTCTGCACATCGATTAGTTCTAAATGGCTGCCTTTGCCGTATTCTTTGTTCGCAACTGAAACGAGCAAGTCCTTGAAAATAAAGGGAATAGACGTTATGCTCCACAATATGTTGGCTTGAAAACAGGAAGGCAATAGGGATAAAAGTATTTACAGCGCAATATCGCTAAGCGTCATATAATTATCATACTTATCTAATAAAACAAATTTATGTACTACAAATATTCTTACTCGCGATATTGGCTTTATATTATGTATATTTGACCATATTTGACCATATTTTCCAACTCTACTCTACATAGTTTTTGATTTGGTTAATCAGATTTTGCTGATACAAATTTATTGTTATTGTATTTCCCCAAAAAACATCATATTTGTGTATAGATTTTAAAATAAAAATCATTAACGTTATAGAAAATGAACGAGATCTTGAAAATTTATTAAGAAAACATACGGGAACGCTTTTTGTTCCTCGCATAAAAATGCTGATATAAATAAAAAAACATTCAGATAAAATTACGCTTAACTCGCTTCACCGTATCTTGAAGGTGAGCGAAAATACGCTAAGTACTTGGCATACAAAATACTTAAATGGTGGCGTTAGAAAATTGCTGAGTCATAAAAACTGGACATCGTCCATCAGTTTTTACTCCTGAGGAGTATGTTTTTGCAGGAAAAAACCTTACAAATTCGAGTAGTAATATTGCTGGATATAAGGAATTATTGCTAATTGTTAATCAAAAATTTAATAA
>JAVBOP010000042.1:0-6663 GCA_031550405.1 Kapaibacterium sp. (SeqCode) | reverse complement strand
GTGCGTCTCACCAAACCTGCGAATTTGAAAATCACCTGTTTTGTCATCAATAGCCATTTCCCAAGCCGCCTTATCATCGCCAGATTCGCGATATATCGACATAACCGTGTCATTGCCTTGCAACGGAGCCAAGCCAATTCCAGTATATGCTTGCTTCGCCAAACCGTCATCAAGGATATTTATAGTAGAATCAATAAGATTCTCAAAATCCTGCTCAGACGGCTTTTTGCCTTGCTTAAAGCTCTCTTTCAATGTCTTTCGGTTTCGCTTCGGCATAATTTGTATAAGTGAGAAGTTAGAAATTAGTAGTGAGAAATATTATGACAAAGATAAGAAATATTTGTTTAATGTAAGAATGTCTTGAACTGGGAATTGCAAGGAATTTAAAAGAAAAATAGTAATATATGTGATATAGCTCTCCTGTAATTCTCTACAATCCTTTAAGTTCCTGGTTCAGACAACAGCAATTGCCTTAATAAATTTATCTATTTCCTGCTCCGAACACAGCGTTATATGAGGTCCCAAGCAGTTGTGATTTTCGTCTTTCAATGGTGAAGTAATGATGTCTAATGAATATTCAACCGTCTCATTATCTATCTTTGAAACGCAAAAATAAAATGACAATTGGATATTGCAGCCAAGATAAACGAAATCAGCTAAGTCCTTCCAAAAACAATGAGATAGCACTATATCACGTAATACAAGCTCTTGCACGGCATTTTTAACATTTACACACATAGCTAACTCCTTGTATTGCAGATAGTTATGTTTTGCCTCCTGCATTGCTGATAATAAATCACCACAATATTTTTTAGGGAAATACATCCAGCTATCAATGCCTAATATTCCTAATGGCATTATTCTTATAGAGATACCTATATTTTCGTCTATCATTATCTCATAATCATCGTAGCATTTCGTTTCCATATCAGCCTACTGTATTATTTTTATTAAAATAAATTCATAATTCTTAGGATACAGCCCGTGAGCCGTTTTTTATCGCCAAATAAAAGAAACACTACTTTGATATGAAATATCGGAAAGTTACTCACGAGCCAATAATCTTATGATTATGGTTCATAAATATGAAGAGGGATATTACCGAAACAAGGTAACTCCCATGTAGTATTTTTTTATTTGGCACTTCAAAGATACGGAAATAAAAAGATATGGCAAAATGATGAATAAAAAAAGCTGCCATGTTGGTGGCAGCTTGTACGACCATGATTAATTAATAGCATTGTATTTCATACTTGCCCATGTTTTACAATTGTGAACACCATTTTCGTTTGGCATAAGCATCTTATATCTAAAGGCATTCCTATCATTGTATTCAAATTCATTATGTTGTACAAATCTGTTTAGTAATTTTACATGCACAACATCTACACTAGCTGGTAAATTGATAGGGGTATCAACAGCAGCGCGTGTCGTTATTATACCAGCTTGTTCACTACTAAAAAGTTTAGCATCAGCATCAGCTGGATTAAAATCTGTCCTATAATGATAGCAATTCACACCATCAAAGGTTTCTACATGCACCATATGATGATTCATACCAGGAAGCCAGCTAAAAGATTTACTTGTAATAGAAACGAGAGTTTGATTAGCATTCAAATTTCTAACCCCTACAGTGGTTTGATTTAAATTTGGTGGTGCAACTTGAGTGAATAATTGATATGTATTCGACCACGTGTTAAAATTATTTACATTATTTTTTTCCTTTCTCTGTACCATCGCCTTCTCTCCCATCACATCCGCCTCATGCTCCAAGCCTGCATTATCATTGATATTTACACCTTGCAGCTGCGTTGTTGGCTGGACACGTCCCTGCATTTGTTGCACCACATGCCATGCCTCGTGCGGAAGATGCTTTTCCTGTCCGGGAGCAACATGTATATCCGTGCCTTGCGTGTAGGCAAGAGCTTGCAGCTGGGCGGGCTTAGGCGAGTTATAATGCACACGCACATTGTCCATACTGTAACCAGACATAGATTCTATGCCGTTTTTGAGATTATCAGGCATACCGGTTTTATTAAGTGAGGAGTTAGAAGCAAGAAGTGAGGAATCCTGTTCCTCTTTTTGCAAAGTCTCAAATTTACCTTGCAGAGGTTCTTCATCTTCGTCAAGCTCCATTAATTGCGTTGTCTCAAACTTGCCTTGCAAAAGTTCATCTTCTTCGGGCATTTCTACACGCTGAATAATTTTGTCCTTATATCTCTGCAAAATTTGAGACATAGGAGCTTGGTTCGCAGCTTTTGTTCTGCTTTGTATCACATGTGATACGGGTTCGGGTTTTCTGGCTGTTGTTTTCATGATGGTATTAAATTATAGTCTTGAACAGGAAATTGCAAGGAATTAAAAGATAAGCAGGAAAATTTTCCAATAGATTTCCTGTATTTTTTTAGCACCCTTTAAGCTCCTAATCTAAATTTTTATATTTATTGTTTACTAATCTATTAAATTCAAGTTTAGTAGAACCAAAATTTATTAATAATCCTACTTCCAAGTTATATGCTTCCAAATAATTGATTGCTTGCGCCATGTGTACAGGTTCGAGTTTAGTAAGTGCCTTTATTTCAACACTTATAAAGCTTTCTACCAAAAAATCTACTCGGCGGTTTCCTACTTTTTTTTCTTTGTAGTAAATATCCATATCAAATTCTCTTACGAAGTTTATATCCCTTGATATCATTTCGTATGCTAAAGCTCTCTGATAAATAACCTCTTGAAAACCATTACCTAAAATTTTATGCACTTCGTAAGCACTACCAATTATTTTCCCTGTTATTTCTGCGTATTTCATTTGAATTGTCAAAATTATAAAAATATTAATATTGTTTGTTAACTTGGAACTGTAAAGAATTTAAAGATTACAGGAAAATATGCTATATAAAAAAAACAAAGTTCATGTTTTTCCTTAAACTCCTTTCCATTCTTAGTTCAAACTATTTTTCTCGTTTCAATGGAGGAAACATTAATTGAGTACCCGGTTTTATATTTCTAAAATTAACTAAATCATTTGCTTTGGCAACATCAGTGCAATAAGATGGATCATCATAAAACTTTTGGCATAATAATGCTATATTTTCACCTGATTTTAATGTGATATTTCTTGATAAATCAGGCGATTTTTTCTCTGGACCAGATTTATAGCCTTTGAATGAAAAAGATATTTTAACCCGTAATGGCGAACCGTCCGGCTTAAATAATGTGTAATCATAATTTAAAGATGTCAAGCGTCCCTGAAAAACAAAATCACCCCACACTACTTTAGCATAATTTGGCTCATGCGTTTCGCCATTAATTGTATATAACACTTTTTCTATTACATTGATTCTATCCTTTATTTTTCCTTTATTATTTGGCACTATGCCTGTATCATCAAGCGTAATATCAAAGCTCAGCGAATTGGCTTGCTGCATATCAAACTTTTGCTTTTCCTGCTCAGACATATCCTTAGATTCAGCATAATTAATGCCTTTATTCAATTTCATAGAAGAAGGATTGATTTGCACGTCAAATGAACCAGCTTCGCTTGAATATTTATTATCAGAATATCCTACTATTTTTAATTTTACTAAGCTCATGTTTTTTTAAGTGAGAAATTAGTAGTGAGTAGTTAGAAGTTGTGGAAGCTAAATCGTAGATTTAGCAGATAATAATGAATATATGTTCATAAATTCGCTTCGGATTTATATCCTCAACTCCTCACTTCTAATTTCTCACTTATATCTTCTATCATCTTCCTTTTTTAATCTTCGATTCTATTAATAAATCATTTTTCAGCTTTTGGTACAATTCATTAGTGATTTTTCGTACCAGTGCATCATCTATTTGCCTCTGACTATTTGAATTACGTTCAATAGTTGTTTTAACATGTATTTCTTTAATTGTTATCATAGTCTGCTATATTTATGAATATATGTTAATAAATATTATATTAAACACTCGGCGAATGTCCTTCTTTAAAATAAAAAGGGAATACCATATTTCGCCGGCTGTTTACGTGTGGTATTATGTAATCCAAATGAATCCATAAAATGCCTTCGGTAATATCTTTTGTTTCTACTTCTATTTTTTCAACATTGATACGCGGCTCAAACGACTGTATTGCTTGCTCAATGGTTTCAATAATCATAGTCTTGGTTGAAAGATTAATCTCTTCAAACACCCATTGCCTGACATTGCAACCATAATCAAAACGAAAAATACGTTCGCCCTGAGTAGTTGAAAATAGAATCCTAAGGCTCTGCTCAATATCTTCTTCATTACTCACCATTTCAACCCCTTGTCCTTTTATAAACGCAGGAGGAAATGCCCAACCTTTACCCAAATATGAATTATTTTTCATGATTTCTAATTAGCCTCCAATCAAAACCGTTGGACAACCTATAACAATACTTCCACCATGAGCGCAAGTATCGCCTATGCGGGCAGCAGGTTTGCCGCCAATCATTACGGTGGCAGAACCTTTTATTATTGTATCTGGCGGTCCAACACAAACACATGAATCTCCCATTACAGCAGCTGGCATTTTGCCGATTAGCACTGTTGGTACGCATGGACCAATAATAGGTCCGCCAACATGCGATATTGGAGCAGGCACAGCCGGAGTTTGCATTGGACATGTGTGCATATCTGTTATTCTTGCAGCAGGATTTCCCATAATTTTATTAAGTCAGTAGTTTTATGAATTCATTTTAATAAATAGACACGTGTTATCCCGTTTAAAAGCAGGTTGTAAGTTGGCGGTTGGCATATCTATCTAAGAATTAATTAAATAATTGTCTTTACAATTTCATACAAATTAGGTAAACAGTTTTGTCTCAAGCGAAATTTTGTTCCATGATTATGTCCGGTTCGTGCATCAAAATCAACTAAAATATTTCCTTTTTCGAGTTCGGCTAAAAATCCTTCAAAATTAAATTTTTGTAACATAAGCACTTTGCAATAATTATAAAATTCTTTTCCATCTTCTTTCTTAACATCAGCTTGTACATAAAAGCAATTCAAGAGTTTTGTTCCTGCCTTGTTTGCCAAATCGTCGAAACCCCAATAAGGTTGTGGATCTAACTCGTTCAATCCGATTTTATTTTTCACTTGCTTCAACCAATCAGCATGCTTTTCTGCAACTTTTGCATAGTCGAAAGAAATAAGTACTTTTCGGTTTTCGTTGTCAATTTTTACCATAAATCCACGATCACTCGGAAAATTTCCATGAATAGTTTGCCGAAAATTCATTTCATAATCCGGATATTTTTCGCCTGCTTCTTGATGCTTCCAACCATAATTCAAAAGCAAAACTTGCGGAACAAATTTAATAGCTCGTGGTGATGGTTCGATATGAAAAAGTGTTGTCAACGAGCTTGTATTCAATCGTTGTGATTTCAATTCCCATTCCGCTGCATTTGGAATAGGTAAATTATTTTCCTCTATACCCAATAAATCTTCGAGTGTATTTCCCATTCCGCCAGAATTTCCGTGTCGGGCATTCTCTATCCAACCTTGTTGGGCAATTTTCTGAAATTCTTTGATTAGGTTTTCTTTTGTATATAGTTTCATATTTGTTGTTCAAAAAGTGAAGGCACTTTGAATTTCAGTAATTCGCTCTGATTCTTGTTCTTAGTTATTCGTTTTTCTGCCATTTCACAATATTCGGGTGACAATTCTATGCCTATATAATCACGTTTCAAGCCCATTGCAACAATGGCTGTTGTACCACTTCCCATAAAAGGATCTAAAATTGTCTGTGCATTGGTTGAACTAATAATTCTATCTATCAAAGCAACTGGAAATGGCGCAGGATGTCCATTCTTCATTTCTTGGGTAAATTCCCAAACATCGCCGTACGCATTGGCTTTAGGAACAAGTTTGAAATTTGGTTTAGCAATCAGGTAAATAACTTCGTAAGTGGGTAAAAAGTAGCCTGGATTAAAATTGATTCCGCCCTTTCTTCGCCAAATGATAATTTGCCGAACAGGAAATCCCGTTACGATGTCGTTCCTGTCTTGCAACAATCCATCCTGTACACGCCATTTGTGATTATAAAAAATTGCACCATCGTTCTTAATCAGTCGAAACATTTCGGTCAAACAATTCCGTTGCCATTCGACATATTCTTCGTGTGGCATGCAATCGTCATGATGTGTATAACCATTCTGTAATGCTGCTCCTGCCCATTTCCCACTTGTTGTGCAGGCTTTCATTCCGTTTCCTGTAGAATTTTTCAAATTGTATGGTGGCGAAGTTACGACCAAATCAATCGAATTGCTTGGCATCTTTTTCATTGTCTCCAAGCAATCCCCACATATTATCTTATTTAAATATTCGTCTATCATTTGTTTTTCAATCATATACTGCTGTTTGCAAAGATAATATTTTTTGTTGGCATTCTCTCAAATTCAGCTGAACTTTTGTCCACTTGGCACAACACTCCTACATCTGCTTTCCATCAAATATTTATGAATAATAATTCATAAAACTATTTCGGATTTATATCCTCCTCATCATACTACTAACTTACAACTTCTTGCTTAATTAATCATTACCATTGCACCTTTGACAACTGTTTGTCCGGAAGCCGATAGTTCTGCTGATGCTGTGCCTTGGGCTTTTAGTGTTGTTTTGGCTTTCAGTTCAACCTGCATACCTTCGCCTGTT
>JAVBOP010000099.1:0-4983 GCA_031550405.1 Kapaibacterium sp. (SeqCode) | reverse complement strand
TAAATTTTATGATACTTACAAGGAAATTCTAACCATTCGCTCAAATCATATTGACACTTCAGAAGCTAACCCGCTTGTAAAAGAGCTGCTTAAGTCTCGCGGCTATTCAGAGCAGGATTTTAAAGACGAATTTTTCAGATTATCAGAAAATCCAGAATCATTTGCAAAAAAAATAGATTCCCTCCGCAGCCTTATAGAAAATAAGTAACTACATGAATACATGATGTTTTAGCTGCTCTCTTCTTTGGGGTATTCAGAAATAATTATATCGGCAAAAGTGTCTGTTTGGGTAATAAATATTTTCCGCATTTTCAGCATTTCCAAAAGTGCAAGAAAAGTAACAATAATGTGTGGACGAGATTGTGATTTTACTAACTCGCTGAAATTTATACGCTTTTTCTGAGTAATCACATCTTCGATAAGCTTTTTTTTATCGTCAATGTTGATATTCATTAGCTCGACAACATGCACGTTTGGTTTGGCAACATCCCGCTTCAAAGCATTGCCGAAAGCTTTTAGCAGGTCGAACAAAGTCGCATTTTTATAAGCCGTATTGATATTCGCCTGAGCATATTCCGCCTCGAAATTCATTCGCTCAAGATAAAATTTCTGGTGAGCAGCAACCGCCGACAGCTCTTTCGCCGCCTCTTTGAACTGCATATACTCAAGAATATTTTGAACAAGCTGCTGGCGCGGGTCTTCCATTTCTTCGCCATTTTCCGAAATCTGGCGCGGCAGAAGCATTTGCGTTTTGATATACATGAGGTTTGCCGCCATTACCACAAACTCGCCCGCCAAATCCAAGTCGAAGTATGACATCAACTTAATGTAATTTAAAAACTCGGAAGCAATTTTGGATATGGGTATATCATAAATATTCAGTTCGTCTCGCTTGATAAAATACAGCAGCAAATCAAATGGACCCTGAAAATTGGGCAATATAATTTTGTACATATTTATGAATTTTTTTTAATTTTTTTGTTGTTTAATATGGAATGTGTCAGTTTGCTTATGCTGTTGAAAAATAATAATGATACGGTAACTCCGCCAACATCGACAATCCAATCCAAAATATCTGCACTGCGACCCGGAACAAACATTTGGTGAATCTCATCGCTCATAGCAAAAATTGCACCACTAATTAAAATTAATATCTTTTGCAGTCTGTTCTGCGATTTACAAGCGGGCACGATAGCTATTTGCAAAGACAGACCGTATATTGCAAATGCCAGAAAATGCAACAGCTTATCGCCAAAATCAATATTCATTTCAGGCAACTTTATATATTCAATGCTCGAAAAATATATGCAAATTGAGGAGGAAAGAACAAGTTGAAAAATGAAAATAAATTTAATAATCGATGATTTATTCATGAATAATATATTTTAAACAGTCTATCAAATCTGAAGCAATCAGCGAATCAGGGTTATGCTTCTCGCAGTAAATATCACCAGATAGCGCATGGATTAAGGCTGCCAATGATGCAGCAGTAATGGTATCAATGCTTCTGGCTGCCAGCGCTCCGATAATGCCCGACAGCACATCACCGGCGCCTGCGGTTGCCATGCCCGGATTGCCACAGGTATTCCAGTAAATCTTTTCGCCGTTGGTTGCAAGCGATGGCACCGTTTTGAGCAGAATAACGCAGTTCATTTGTTTTGCAACGGCTTGAGCGGTATGCGGATTGCGCTGTATCTCTTCAGTGCTGTATCCAGTAAGTCTTGAAAATTCACCAACATGCGGAGTTAATATAAAATATGAGTTCAGCCTGTCATCGGCTCTAATTGCCCGTAGAGCATCGGCATCGATGATTATCGGCTTGTGCTCAATGCCAAGCATTAATTCCCTAAGCATGTGCAACGTATCACGGTTAGTACCTATGCCAGGTCCTGTTACTATAGCATCGGCTTTATTGCAGCGCGCAAGCAGATAGTCATAATTCTCAGGGTGTATGGTGCCTTGATCGGTTGCAGAAAGCTCCTCAACTATGACCTCAGGGAAAACCGCTGCGTGCATTCGAGTGGTAAACAGGTTCACTATGCCGGCGCCTGCTTTGATGGCGGCATTTGCAGCCAAAGCTGCTGCACCGGACATGGTATCGCTGCCTGCAATAATTGCAATCCGCCCATAATCAAACTTGCTGGTATTGGCTGCCCGCTTTGGCAATATACGGCTAATATCATGTTTTTCCAAAATAAAATTATCGCACACCGCCGCCTCTGTCACACCGGCGCTTCCCAGCCGTGCGACCTCAATTTTCCCGCATATCAGCTGTGCATTCCTGTTCAGCATTGCCATTTTATGTCCAGCCATTGTAATGGTCATATCCGCCCTGAACACATCCGTGTGCATTTCGCCGGTATCAGCTTCCATGCCCGTTGGTATGTCCACGGCGATTTTTACGCAGGGCGAATAGTTAAGCCGGTTAAGCAGGAGCGAGGTGATGTCCCGCAGGTCAATGCCGCCGCCAATGCCGACCAGTGCGTCGATAATGCAGGCATAGTTTAGCTGAATATTGGGTATATCACCTATATGGCTTATATTTAAGGTGGTTATATATGGGATTGATGTGATAATTTTGTGGTTGATAGAATATGCTTCGCTCGAATTATTCAGCGAGCCAACGATAAACACATCGACGTCGAAGTCATAAGCAAGTTGTCGGGCTATTGCCAAGCCATCGCCGCCATTGTTACCGGTACCGCAAAAGACAGCTATTTTGCCGCCAAATATGTGCCTGTTTGATAAATATTTTTTAATAATCGTACTTGCATTCAATGCCGCATTTTCCATTAGCAGTACTTCGGGCATGGCTAATTCTTCGACTATTTTTGCATCTATCAGTTTTATCTGCTGCTTGGTATATACATTGATCATCTGGTATATCGTTTATTTTGCGTGACGGGGAAAAATATTGCCCTACTTTATTCAAGTATTAGTATATTGCTGTTGTACGATAATTTAGTGTAAAAGTAATGAATAAAATACCACAAGCCGCGAATCCCAATGACCCTTTGTCGCAAATGCAGGCGTTTATTGAAATTGTAAAATATTTGCGTAAGGACTGTCCCTGGGACAGGAAGCAAACCCACCAAAGCATTGCTCACCTGTTGATTGAAGAGGCATACGAGACGGTTGATGCCATAAATAAATCGGATTTCGATGAATTTAAAAAAGAGCTGGGCGACCTGCTGCTGCATGTTGTTATGCACAGTGTGATGGCGGAGGAGGAGAACCATTTTGCCTTGAAAGATGTTATCGAAGCAATCAATAGCAAGATGGTTAGCAGGCATCCACATGTTTTTGCTGATGTTAAGGCAGAAAGCTCAGAGCAGGTTTTAGACAATTGGGAAAAAATCAAAATGACTGAAGGCAGAAAATCGGCTTTAGAAGGTGTGCCGCAGTCCTTGCCTGCCTTGCTTCGAGCCGAGCGTATGCAGGAAAAGGCATCGAGAGTTGGCTTCGATTGGGACGATAAGCGGGATGTTTGGAATAAGGTTTATGAAGAGCTGGGTGAGCTGCAGGAGGAGTTAGAGGCAGGCAATAAGGCAAGAATAGCTGAGGAATTTGGTGATTTATTTTTTGCTCTTGTAAATGCTGCACGCTTCGAGGGTGTTGTTCCCGAGCAGGCGCTGCAATTTACCAATGAAAAATTCATACGCCGCTTTCAGTACATTGAAGCTCAAGCTGCAAAAATGAAAATAAACTTATCAAATATGTCCTTAGAAGACATGGATAAGTTATGGGAAGAAGCCAAGCGGCTGGAATAAGAATCATCTGTTAAGTTTGGATAGGAGCTTGTGAATATAGAATAAAGGTTAGATGCTGTTAACACATTTTTGTGTATATCTTGATGTTATGAAATTAACAGAAAATAAATACAAATTATACCATTTGCTAATACAAATTTGTAGCATAATTGTACGAACATATTGAAGCTTCTTCCTCTTTTGTCAATGAATTTGTTAAATCGGATAAAAAATCACTTAATTTTTCAAGATTTTCGAATAATTTGTTAGAAAATTTTCGCTTAAATTTCCATCAAATTTTTTCAGCAGGATTCAATTCCGGACTATACGGTAGCAAAAATATAAGTACAATATTATCAAATACTTACAAAGATTTTGCTTTGTGAAATGCAGCGTTATCTAAGACGATTATTTTAAATTCATTTTCATTATATTGAAAAGTAACTACATTTAAGTGTAATTTTGTCTGAATATTTTTTTACTTGTATTACATTTTTATGCGAGGAGCAAAAAGCGTTCCCGCATGTTTTCTTAATAAATTTTTAAGCTCTCATTTATTTTCTACAATATTAATGATTTTTATTTTAGAATCTACATGCAAATATAATATTCTTTTTGGGCAATAAAACAACTATAAATTTGTATTAGCAAAGGGGATAAGATTATGCAGTATGATTATTTACTGTAGATAATTTGTTCAAGGAAATGGTATGGAATTTGGGCAGCAAGCAAAAAAAAAAAGGGATTCGTGTTGAATCCCTTTGCATTATTTTTTGTTATTATTTCACAAACTTATGACCTGTCTTATATGCTTCCATATTAAGCGGGATAAGCTTATGATGGCGTTCTGGCAATGCTTTGCGTAAGCCTTTTTCTACGCCTTCGTCAGTTATTGTTTTTCTTGCAGCAAGAAAAGCTCCCAATACAACCATGTTAAATACCTTTTGGTTGCCCAAAGCAATTGCTTCTTCATTGGCATGTATAGGAATAATAGTAATATCTTTTCTTGTTGGTGGCTTGTTTACAGTTGATGTTTCATATAGTAATGTTCCACCGGGTTTTACATAGCTTTCAAATTTTTCAACAGAAGGCTGATTAAGAGCAACAACTGTATCGTAAGTAGAAACTATAGGAGAACTAATTGGTTTGTCTGAAACGACAACCACGCAATTAGCTGTACCACCGCGCATTTCAGGACCATAAGAAGGCATCCAGCATACTTCTTTGCCTTCCA
>JAVBOP010000073.1:0-7043 GCA_031550405.1 Kapaibacterium sp. (SeqCode) | reverse complement strand
TGCCCGATAAATATTATAGCCGTCCACGCTATCTTTTGATTTTTCCCAAGTTATATGAACAGCAGGGTGTTGCAATGAACTTTGAAGCAATATATCCGCCTTCAAATTATCAACTGGAGCAACAATATGTGCCCGCAAAGTCGGATCGCCCATCAGGCACGCCTGCACACTCCTGTGTCCTATTTTCGAATTGGAAATATAGGGCTTGTAGTGATAATTATTTTGCGTGATTTTAGCGGAATAGCCTGTGTTTTCGCCCATTCCCAGATGATGCAGATGCCAATATGGACGTCCCGCCCACGCACAGGTCAAAATCGACGGCTTGCTGGCAATCATGGCGCGCATGAGATTATTTTGCGTGTCCCAATCGCCAAACCATGAGCCAAAAATCAGGGTAAATACGGCATTGTAATTCGTGGTGGCAAGTTGCGAAGTAGAGCCTATGCCATAGCCAAAATCCGGCGAAGACCCCGGACCGCAGCCATAGGCAAACAGGTATCTGGTATTCGGCAGTGCGGTTATAAGCGACGCTGTATCGATATTCTCCTCAGCCACCAAAGGAACGAAATTCAGCCATCCATTTGATGCAAAAGCCTCCGTATAGCTGTTCACATCGAAGTAGTTGCTAATTATGGCGTTGCGGGGAAACGCAACAACTTTGCGCCTGTACGCATGGTCTTTGTTCACATAGTTCCGCAGCAGTTCAATCTCGCTTTCCGCAAATTCGGGCATATCAAAAAAATCCACTCGACCGCATTCAAGCGCCAAATCTTCCGCTATCATATCGTTATCAAACTTGCCGTCTCCGGGTATATTCCACTGCCGTTCGTCACTTGCCATTCGGCTATCTACCTTAATATCATACCACTTGTCAGAAATGCTTGCATAATACGTATCGGCGCCGTATGCCCCGCAATGCTCGGGAGTATGCCCATCAAGAGCGTAATTTCCCGAATACGGAACAGGCACGCGTCCAAACAGAAATATAGCCCGCAGGCTGTCAGGATGGTTAATAAATTCTTCATGTATTATGTTTTTGACGTGCCCGACTTTGTCAAAATCAAAGGCTTCAGCACGCGGAACATACCGCACTTTCACAAGCCAGCCATCGGCAATAATATCTTCCGCCAGCAGCTGTATCTCCTTTTGCAGCGCATCCTTCAAAGTAGTATCCACAAGCAATAGCAGCCTGCCCCGGTAATCCTGCAAAGGCAGATTAAAACCGGATGAAAAATAGGCGAAAGATGAATTTTTATTCATAATCTGTTCCAAACCATATTCATATTCTTCGCCTTCCACAACATTTGTATCGCTCCATTCCGTTTCGCCGTCGAGAGCTACATACACGTAGTATTCGCCGAAATCCTTATCCTTTTTCAATTTTCTGGAAATCACTACACTTTCCACATCCGGCTTATCGTCCCATTTTATCGTTATTCTGGGCTTGGAAATAGAATCAATTTTGACGGTATAGAACAAAGAATAGTCGCGTATGGACATCTCCTCTGCACCCATTTTTTGCAGTAATACGATTATTAGCAAGGCACTTCCAATCTTCCTCATCATTCCCCAATATACAAAAACTCAGCTTCAAAATTATTAACGTTGCTGTATAAAAGCATTATGGAATAAAAAAAAGCCCGCTTTTTTTAGCGTGCTTTCTGGATATTCATATAATATAATTATTTTATTATTATGAAATTTGCTTTTGCTTCTTTGTCGATGTCGATGATGTAAGTCCCCAATGGATATGAAGATATGTCAATCATATACTTGCAGTCATTTATGTTTTCATATACTTGAAGCAGTTCTCCACTCATAGAGAATAATGAAATTTTATTCATAATTTTATCATGTTCTATGCTTATGCTGCTTGATGTTGGATTAGGATACACATTCACCAAAACGATGTCGCTGTCAAATATGCCGCCGTTGGATTGCCACTTGAAAACAGGGAATGTATCCTTTGAAATCTGCCACACGCTTGTGAAGCTCCAATTCATTGAAGTATAGGTGCTTGCTTTTTGCAGTTCATTCAAGCCCTTGTCATCTCCATTAACATTGTCGGCAGTGCCCGCCTTGAGGTCGCCATTAACAGGCATGCCTGCCCATGCAACATTATTTATAAGGTCATTGCCGTTACTGCTGCTGTTATATCCGATAATGCGATTGACGGATGCTGTGCCGTCAACCGAAGTATTGTTCGCTGCGCAGCTATTGATAGAACCGCCATCCGTATTGCCCGACCAGCCGACCAGACCGCCGACATAGGTTTTGCCCTTTACGCTGCCCGAAGCATAGCAATAGAGCAGATTGCCTTTGTAGTTTTCGCCGACCAAGCCGCCGATCTTGTCCAAAGTGCTTTCTACATTACCCGAAGCATAGCAGTTGGTAATATCGGCGCTGTTATTGACGCCGACCAAGCCGCCAACAAAATTGTCGCCATTCACGCTGGCAGCAGACGAGCATTCTCCGAGAGTTGCATAGTTCTTCCCGACAAAACCAGCTGTATAGTCAGCTCCTGCCACAGTTACCTGATCCACCATGCACTGATATATCTCGGAATCTGTCTCATTATATCCCACAAAGCCGCCAGCATTATTGAAGTTTGCCTTAACAGTGCAGGCAGCAGTGCAATGCTTGATTCTGCTCTGATTCCAGCCTGCCAAGCCGCCAACATAATTATCGCCCGCAACCTTGCCGGTTTTGCAATAAGAACTGTCCACCACACCGACATTGAATCCGACCAAGCCGCCGACATAATCAACACCATCCACATTAGCCGTCGAATATACCCCGACAGCCTTGCCGCTATTGAACCGTCCTATCAAACCGCCGACACGGTTCATGCCAAGAACACTGCCTGTTGCATAGCTGCTGTCGATGTTGCCTTCCAGCCAGCCCACAACACCGCCAACAAGGCTGCCTTCGCTTAAAACATTGCCCATTGCATGGCAACTGCCAATTCTACCTCTAAATTCGCCTGCAATACCGCCAGTATAGTCATCTGTGCTGCTTTGAACAACGCAATTAGTCGAAGTCAAAGTTATAACTCCGCTCATACTGCCCACAATACCGCCAACGTAGCCGGTGCCGCTAACACTGCCATTTACAATACACTTATTGATATTTACCGAAGCGCTGCTTGGAGTAGCACCGAGCAGACCGCCCGTATGGCTTCCAGCTGTGATATTGCACTCCACTATCTCTACGCTGTCAAACGTAGCAGCGTTTGCGGCATAACCAAACAAGCCCTGATACGAGGCGTCAGTATTAATCATAAGATTTTTAATTTTGAAATCCGCCGCATCGAAATGCCCATAAAATGCGTCAGGAGCATTGGGATTGCCAATATCATCTGTAGTGCCTATCGGAGTCCAGCCATTGCCCTGATTATACGGAGCCACTCCAAGGTCAATATCGGCTGTCAGCCTGAAATACACAGCAGAATGGTCAGGTCCAAGGTACTCTCTAACGGCATCCAGCTCCTCGACAGTGCTGATTAAAAACGGGTCGGTTTCTGTGCCTGTACCGCCGGAAAATTCTGCACAAATACTTGAATTTGCTAATAAAATCAAGAATAAACCTGTGAAAAACGAAAGCATTGTTTTCATTAAAATCACCTTTTAAAATAAATGAAACATAACTAAAATTATAAACTTCTTTAATTTAAACAAATATTTTGACATAAACCTAATAAAAATATGCTTAAAAAAACAGGCATTGCATAAGCCCAAGTTTTTTTTGTGGAACGGCTGCCAAAATTGTAGCGAAATTTGATTGATGTAGTTACGGTGATTGCATTACAAACATAACATATTTTTTATTTTTGAAATACCATAAACTCATGTTATATAACGATTTAATATGGATAAATTATTCAAGGAATTGCTATGGAATACAAATTTCGTATATTTGTAAAAATAATTTAATGAAAGATATATGTTCAAATCAATTAAAAAAGTACATTTTGTCGGTATTGGCGGCATTGGTATGAGTGGTATAGCAGAAATATTAATAAATCGTAATTTCATTGTAAGTGGTTCAGATTTAAATACTTCTGAAAATACGGCATACCTCGAAAATCTTGGTGCAAAAATATTTAAAGGGCATTCAGCGCAAAATATTAATGAAGCGGAAGCCGAAGTTGTTGTGTATTCAAGTGCGGTAAATATAGAGCAAAATCCGGAAACACAGGCGGCAATTGCGCAAAATATTCCGATTATCAGGCGCGCTGAAATGCTGGCTGAGGTTGCTCGGCTTAATTATTGTCTTGCAGTTGCTGGAACTCACGGCAAAACGACGACGACCTCGATGCTTGCCCTTATTCTGCTTGCTGCAGGCGTCGACCCAACGGTAATTGTTGGCGGTCGCTTGAAAGATTTGGGCGGAACAAATGCGCGACTTGGAAAAGGCGAGTGGACTCTGGTCGAGGCTGATGAGTACGACCGCTCGTTCTTGCAGCTTTCTCCTGCGATTGCGATTATCAATAATATTGAGACGGAGCATTTAGATATCTATAAAAATTTTGATGATATTAAAAATACATTTACGCAATTTGCATTAAAAGTGCCATTTTATGGTTTTGTTGCTGCGGGCAATGATAGCGCTGGAGTGCAGGATATTTTGCCGGATATAAATAAAAAAATATTCACTTTTGGCTTGACAGAAAGTAGCGATTACTCTGCGAAAAATATTAGATTTCATAAATTTTCATCCACATTCGATGTATATGAACATGGCGCAAAATTAGGCGAGATGACAATTAATGTGCCAGGTTTGCATAATATCAAAAATGCTTTGGCGGCTACGCTTGCCGCTCGAAAGATGGGTATCGATTTTGCCAAAATAGCTGATGCAATTTCGGAATTTCACGGCGTATTCCGGCGGTTTGAAATCAAAGGCGAGACAGGCGGCGCAATAGTTGTCGATGATTATGCGCACCATCCTACCGAGGTTGAGGCGACTTTATTGGGCGCTAAAAATTATGGAGTGAATCGAATTATAGCAATATTTCAGCCGCACACATATACTCGCACGAAGGAATTTTATCGAGATTTTGCCAGAGTGCTCTCCATCGCCGATGTTATAATTATTACAGGTATTTATCCAGCGCGGGAAGAGCCGATTCCGGGCATAACAGGGAAATTAATAGCCGACGAAATATCATCGCAAAAAAAATCTTATTACATAGAGGACAAGAACGAAGTCCCAGCAAAAATACTGAAAATAATAGAGCCTAACGACATTATTTTGACAATTGGTGCTGGCGATATTTGGAAAACAGGAGAAAAGCTATTGGAAAGTATGTGAGCGACGGCATGCTTTGCGACAGATAGTGTAATCATAACCTGTTGATAAACTTTTAGTTATGTTGTTTCATCCATACTATGCCATACAATTTATTAAAAAAAAAATAATGAGAGTGTTAACTAAAAAATAAATATTTCCTCATTGAAAAATTTTCAATCTTGCAAACGCTTGATATTCCTTATGCCTTACTCTGTGAAAAATGAAAAAAATATAGAAATATAGAAATATATCTAAAGCTAACACTCTCGCTACATCTTTGCAAGCCCTTGAGAATATCGAACTTATGTCTTTTACCTCTTTAGATATCTGAATTGAATTCAACTGAAAAATATGGTGGAAACTTAAACGGAAATCTTCCAATAAATTATTCAAAAAATGGAACACTTAAATGAATTTTTACTGAAAAAATTAAATAAAAAAATAAAATAGCGCAAAATTTCCTCAAAAAACATCAAAATTTATGCAATATCCTGTAAATATAATCCGTTTATGTTTGACTGTGATGTGGTGCTTGAAAAGTTTTATGAATTTATTTTAATAAATCATATAATAATTATAAAATGAAAATAAATTTTATCAATATAGGTTGCAAGGTGAATTTTGCTGAAATATCGCGACTGAAAGATATGTTTTGCAATTTGAATTACAAAACAATTGACAATCCAGATGAAAGCGATATTATTTTAATTAACACTTGCTCCGTTACCAATCAGGCGGACGCTGATTCTCGCAAGATGATTCGCAGAATGCGGCGGAAAAATCCGGATGCTTTCATCGGAGTGCTCGGCTGCTATGCGCAGTTGCAGGGCAATAAACTCATTGCAGAGACTGGCGCCGATGCCGTTTTTAGTATTAACGATAAGTTTAATATTCCAGAAATTATTGAGCAAAAAATAAAAAACAGAGAAAATGATATTGGCGGTAACAGCTATAGATATAATATAGATAGCTCTATTTTTGATTATGCTTTTTCTGCTGATAATGAAACCCGCACAAGAGCAATACTGAAGCTGCAAGACGGCTGCGACTATTGCTGCACTTATTGCACAATCCCATTGGCACGAGGCAATTCTCGAAGTTTAAAATTTGGCGATATAAGCCAGCAAGTGCTTCATTTATATGAGGTTGGATACAAGGAAATTATATTAACAGGAATTAATTTAAGTGATTATAAAGCTGATACAGGTGAAAATTTTTATGATTTGATGGCTCTTATTGCAAATATTGATTTGCCAATTAGATTCAGGATTTCGTCAATAGAACCTCAAATTATAAATGAAAAACTGATAAATATTGTCGCAAATTCTACAAATATTTGTCCGCATTTTCATATACCATTGCAAAGCGGCTCCGATGAAATTTTGAAATTGATGAAGCGAAGATATAACAGCCAGCAATTTGCAAACAAGATAGATTTAATTAAAAAATATTTACCAAATGCTTGTATTGGACTTGATGTAATTTCCGGTTTTCCGGGAGAAACAGATGTATTATTTCATGAAACTAAAAGACTTATAGAAAATCTTGATATAGCATATTTGCACTGTTTTTCATATTCAAAACGTTCTGGAACGCCTGCTGAAAAATTTCCTGATCAAGTCGAAAAATATATAATCAAGCAAAGAACTCATGAACTTTTAAATGTTTCCGACAAAAAATTAAATCAATATTATCGGCATAATCTCGGCAAAATTCTTCAATTTTTACCGGAAAAATATGATGCACAAAAT
>JAVBOP010000188.1:0-5994 GCA_031550405.1 Kapaibacterium sp. (SeqCode) | reverse complement strand
TTTCACGATTAGAAGAAGAAGAGGTAAGTACTTGTGTACTTGTGCAGATGAAATTGGACAAAAGAATAGCGCCCAGCTTGTTTCCAAGCCATCATGCCTGTCTAAAAACAAGCTTTTATGCCGTATATCGGCTGCTATTATTTTGTCTAAATCTTTCATAATGGTGTTTAATTAATTGCACATCGCAAACTTACACAATATTTTTAATATATCCAACAAATATTTTTATTTTTTTTCATTTTTTTTTTTGAGGGAGGTGGGGTGTTTTTTGATATTGCATATTAAACTGAAAGTTGATAACTGTTGTATTTTATCTCACTCTTGTTTTTGCAATCAGAAGTAATTATATTATATTTGTTTGTAGTTGAAAATAGAAAAGCTGTTATGCAAAATTGCGATTTTTATGAATTGGAAAATAGAATTAAGTATGATACATTAAAGGAGTTAGAGTTTTTTAATGTACTGGATTACGTTGCAAAAAAATGCCTGACCGAAAAGGGCAGAGAACTTGTCTTGAACGCTCGACCAGATGATGATGCAGCGAGGCTTAATAAGGAATTACAGCAAGTCGATGAAATGCTGAACTTGCTCTTTTCGGGCGATGAATTTCCCAATGAAAACATTGATGACATTCGCCCAATTCTGCATAAAGCAAAAATTAGGGACGCCGTTCTAAATACTGCCGAATTGCTGAAAATCAAGGATATGCTTGATACTTCCCATCGCATAAGATTATTTATTAAAAATAATTCAGAAAAATATCCAATAATAAGCAATGAAATAGAAAAAATATTCGATAATCCATTGCTGCAAAAACATATAAATGCTGCGATTGACGAAAGCGGCGAAGTGCGCGATAATGCGACAAAAGAACTACAAAGAATAAGGACAAATATTGTCGAAAAATCCAGCCGTTTGCGCTCGCGAATGAACAGAATTGTCAAGCAATTTGCGGATGACGAGCTGGTTCGCGACGATTTTTTTACTGTTCGCGACGGTCGCTATGTGCTGCCCATAAAAGCCGAGCATAAGCGGCATGTCTCCGGAATTATCCACAGCGTTTCGCAAACCGGCGCTACCGTTTTTCTGGAGCCGACGGAAATTATTGAAATGAACAATGAAATTGCGATTTTACAAAATGATGAACAGCGCGAAATCTACAAAATTTTAAAACAGCTTACTGCTGTAATATCAAATGAAGTTGTTGAATTATTAAGCGCTTATGATATTTTGGGACATCTTGATTCGCTGTTTGCCAAAGCAGGTTATGCAATGCAATTTGGCGGCATAAAACCTGAGATATTTGAAAATAATGAGATTTATATTCGCAATATTTATCATCCAATTCTTGTGCAAGCGCGTGGCAAAAAACAGGTTGTTCCGCTTTCTGTCGATTTTTCGACCACAAAACGTGGTCATCTTATATCTGGTCCGAACGCCGGCGGCAAAACTGTTGCGCTGAAAAGCATAGGCTTAAATATTTTGCTGGCTTTGAGCGGTTTTTTTCCGCTCGGCGAGGTCAAAACAAATTTTCGTACGGTTTATTCGGCAATTGGAGATCATCAATCCATCGAAAATGATCTAAGCACCTTTAGTTCGCAAATACTTAAGTTAAAGCAAATATTAGACGTTGCGGATGCTAATTCGCTGATATTGATTGATGAAATTTGCTCCGGAACGGATCCTCGCGAAGGCAGCGCACTTGCTTCTGGCATTTTAGACACTTTTATTAAAATAAATTCATTTTTCATCGTAACTACACACCAATCATCGCTAAAAACCTATGCCTTAAACAGGGATGTTATAGAAAATGCGTCGCTTGAATTTGATGAAGCCGCTTTGAAGCCAACGTATAAATTTCTTTCTGGAATCCCAGGCAACTCTTATGCCTTTTTGCTCGCCAAAAATATCGGTTTTTCCAATAACTTAATTCGGCGCGCTAAAAAATATCTCGGGAAAAAACATCGTGAAATAGAAGAAAATATATCTATTTTGCAACGCTACAAAAAAGAATCGGAAGACATTATAAATAAGGCAAATGCAGAGAAAAATAAATTTGAAAACATAAAAAAAGATTATGAAAATCGCATAGAAGAATTTAAATCCAAAAAGAAAAATTTACTTGATAATGCAAAAATAGAGGCTCATGCAATCCTGCAAAATGCAAATTCAATAATTGAAAATACTATTCGCGAAATTCGGGAAGAAAAGAAATCTATAGCTGAATCTAAATCTAAATTTAATAAAACAAAAAGTGAATTATCCGCAGAAATTAACCAAATCAAAAGAGTTACAGCCATAGGCAATGTTGAAGAAATCATGGAATTAAATATTGGTGATACTGTTGGAATGATTGACAGTCCTGAAATCGGCGAAGTGTTAGAAGCTGATAATCAGGCAAAAATTGCATTGATAGAATTTAATGGCATAAAATTCCGCCTGCCATTTACTCAATTATACTATAAAAATAAGCCGCAAAAACTAAAAAGCATAGGAATCAGTAAAATTTATGCTTTTGAGGCAAAAATGCGTCTGGACTTGCACGGCAAGCGGGCTGAGGAGGCTTTGCATGAAATAAATGACTTTTTGGATAAAGCTTTACTTGCAAATTTTGAATCAGTTACAATTGTTCATGGAAAAGGTACTGGAACGCTGCGAACTGTAATTCATGAATATTTGCATAAACTCGATTTTATCAAAAGCTACAGATTAGGCAATTTCGTCGAAGGCGGATCCGGCGTAACAGTAGTATATTTAAAATAAATTCATTTAAATCGCTAAAAATAAGATATTTTCAAATTTTAATTTAACTGTTATGACGACACCAAAATCAGAACGGCTGCATATTGGAATTTTTGGGAGGACAAATGTTGGCAAGTCAAGTGTCATGAATTTGATTGCAGGACAAGATGTTGCGCTGATTTCCGATATCGCCGGCACTACCACCGATGTTGTCGAAAAATCGATCGAGCTTCTTCCAATCGGACCAGTTGTTGTCTTGGATTCCGCTGGAGTAGACGATAGTTCTGAACTTGGCAGCGCACGGAAAAATCGCACGAATAAGGTCTTTCAGCGATGCGATTTTGCGCTTCTTATTATCGAGCCAAACGTTTGGACTGATTTTGAAAACGATATTCTCAGGCAATTTCAGAAGTATAATTTGCCATTTTTGGTCGTTGTCAATAAAATTGATATTTCGAATCTGGCACAGCAAATTCGCGGAAAAATTGCTAAATTCAATGCAGAATATCTTGAAATATCGGCTGTGAATTTTGACGAAAGAAATAATTTTTTAAATAAAATTAAAACTGCCGTTTCGAAAAATATCAGCATTTTTGATACTCCAAAACTGTTTGATAACATATTGCACGCTGGCGATATTTGCATTATGATTACGCCGATTGATAGCGGTGCGCCGAAAGGACGAATTATTGCTCCACAGGCACAAACTTTGCGGGAAGCTCTTGATTTACATGCAGTTACGATTGTCATTCAGCCTGAAGAATATGTCAAATTATTAAAAAAAATTCATAAAACACCGCGGATTGTTATTTGCGATTCGCAAGTTGTGAAATTCATGGTTGAAAATACTCCGGCAAATATTGATTGCACGACGTTTTCCATTTTATTTGCGCGACTCAAAGGCGATTTGGCGGAAGATGTTAAAGGGGCGAAAACAATCGATACGATTACTGTAAATGAAAAAATATTAATTGCAGAAGCTTGTTCGCATCATGCGCAAAAAGACGATATTGGTACTAAAAAAATACCTGATTTGCTGACGAAATACTTGGGTTTTACGCCGAAAATAGAATACTCGCATGGAAGAGATTATCCAGCCAATTTAAATGAATATAGTTTAATAATTCATTGCGGAGCTTGTATGCTGACGCGAAATGAGAAGCTGAATCGAATCAAAGAAGCCCAAAAAGCAGGCGTTTCAATTACAAATTATGGGATTGCGATTTCTTTTATGAATGGATATTTAGACAGAGTAACAAAAATATTTGACATTAAAATCTAAATATTTTTAATTAATAATAATTCAGAATACATCAACAATGAAAGACCAAATAATCAAGCAAATACACGATAGTATTGAAGTTAAAAAAAATATAGATATTGATACAATAGAAAAATCAAGCCGTTTGATGGCGGAAGTATTGGCTGCCGGCAATAAGATTTTACTATGCGGAAATGGTGGAAGCGCAGCCGATTGTCAGCATATTGCAGCGGAGTTGGTTATACGGTTTCGCAGCTCTGTTGCTCGCAACGCCTTACCTGCAATTTCCCTAACTTGCGATTCTTCTATACTTACAGCTGGAGGCAATGATATTGGATTTGACAATATATTTGCTCGTCAAGTCGAAGCTCTTGGATATCAAAATGACTTGTTAATTGGAATTTCTACGAGCGGAAATTCTGAAAATGTGATTCGAGCTATAGAGGCTGCCCGCAAAAAACAGATGAAAATTCTTGGACTGCTTGGAATGGACGGAGGTAAAATTGCCAAAATGTGCGATATAGCCGTTACTGTAAATGCCTGTGAAACCGCTCGGATACAGGAATCGCATCTGCTAATAGAACATATTTGGTGCGACTTAATTGAACGCATATTATTCCCAAAATTTTTTTAGAGCCACCATATTGCGAAAAATAAGCTGTTGGATTTAAAAATAATGAAAATGAAGTATATTTTTCGTCGATATATTATGATTTATGACTGATAATTACTACACGCTTTTGAAGTTGAGCCGCGAGTTTGAAAAATTAATTGGAATGGAAATTGTTGAAATCATTTTGCAGGAAAAAGGTACAATAATTTTTACATTTTTTGACGGAATAAATGATTTTTTTTTGTTTTTTTCCAATGTTTTTCCGCAATCTGCGATTTTCATCAATAATAAATTTGCACGGTCCAATAAAAACTGTACAAAATTATTTCAATTTTTATACAAAGACAGATTGCAACAAGTAGAATTAATTAATAAAGATAGAATCATTTTATTAAAATTTATTAATTATTCTGTTTATTTCACACTTTTTGGCGGCAACAATGCTAATATTTTTATTTGCAATAAAAAAGGCGTTGTTTTGCAAACCCTGACAAAATATAATACTTATGTGAATAAAAAATTTGAAATAACACCAAACGACATCTCTGATTTTACAGATTATAATAAAAATGCTTCTCTTTTGGAAGCATTAACTAAATCAAACTTAAGGCTAACAAAACAATATGCTTGCGAATTTTGTAATGCGAATAAATTAAATTCTGATGCTAAAATCGAAAATATCGAAAATCTTCAGGAAATTTCCGAGCATGCAAACGATTTCATAAATAAAATTTCAAGAAGCCAAAATTTTTATGTTCTGCAAGATTTATTAAAAAATATTCATTTTTCTTTGATTCCTTTATCTAACTATACGATATTTCGTACATATAACTCCATAAATGATGCGATTTCTTTTTATCAAGCCTTAAAGATGAAAGAAGCCAAAATTGCGGCGATAAATAAAGAATTATTTCCTAAATTAAATAGGGATAAGATGCGACTGCAAAAAGAAATTAGCATTTCTAAGGATGCCGGTATATTTTCACAATTGGCTGAAAAATATAAATCTTACGCTGAATTGTTGATGTCACAGAATAATCTAAAATTAAAATATGGAAAAAGTATAAGCATCGAAGATTGGAGCGGTAACGTTCATGAAATCAAGTTGGATGAAAAATTAAATATTTTAGAAAATGCAGAAAAATATTATAAAAAAGTGCGTAAAACTTTGAAAGATATTGAGGTGAAAAAGAAGCGGCTGCCGGTTTTGGAGGACAAATTGAAAAAAATAGAAGAGATAGAATATTTAATAAAAAACACGGAAAATTTGAAAGATTTAAGCAAAATAAGAAATGAATTGTTAAAAAAATCGGTGATTGTTGTGCAAAACGAGGAAAGAAGTATTGAAACTAAATTTCGCAAATTTCGAATTGGTGAT